>CAYWMZ010000120.1:0-6859 GCA_964459485.1 uncultured Desulfocapsa sp.
GGGATGATACGGCAAAAGAGTACCTTAAACTATATGATAAAATGATTTTAGTATACCACCGGCTTGTCTTTTATCTCTTGTGCAATATGTGGTATGTCGGGTCGTTACGGGTAACTATGTAGCCATTAGAGGGGCTTCGCGAGTATTATTTTTTTTACTTGGTTGCGGATGGTGGTTCCCTGTAAAGAGTAGTGGAAACAGCGTTGATACCAGTCCGCCATCTTTCGGGTAACAATCCATACCCCAGCCCGTTCTTTTTCTATGGCCCATTGGTGCCATGAAATTACGAGTTTTGAGGCCACTCCCAGGTTCCTGAACGTGGGAAGCACCATAAGACCGGTGCCGCAGGCGTAATGTTCCAGGAGGGCAACTGTGTCTTGTGGCAGGTCTTTCGGGACAGGGGAGGCATCAATGATGGTGGCAAAGGCAATGATCTTACCAGAATAATTTGCCAGAAAAAGATCTCGATCCGGTTTTTGAGCGTAGCGTTGCAGTTTGTCCAGAAAGACATGGACAAACTGTGGATCCATATCCCTGTTGAGGTCGGTGAATGCACGATCCACGTCATTAGGTTCCGCAAGAAAGGTCTGGCAATGGAGGTGGCCCGGACCCGGCTTAAAGTTCATCGAGGATAGCCGTACGCTTTCGTTGGTACTCCTCGGGAGTGATAAGTCCCTGTTTGCTTAGCAGTTCGAGGATCTGAAGTCGTTGTTGTGTTGTCTGAGAATGGCTGATGGGGCTTGTGGCTGAAGGTGTTGCAGGCGGAGTCTCTATTGCTGTGGGGCTCGTGTCACGCACAGGCAGGGCACGCAGGGAGATGGAAATGACCTGCTCCATCCAGGAACAGCGTCGTGCCTTAAAATTGCAAAAGGCGGCCTTGCTGCCGTCAACCTCAGAGGCCCAGACCATATTGCTGCTGAGATCTACGAATCCATCCTCTTCTTTATCCCCGGCGTTTGCGGTGATGAGGCCCTGAAGCTCGGCCTGGGTTGGCATACGCCAGTCCTGGAACCCCCCTCCCTCATAGGTTTGGCAGTAGTTAGAAGCAGCCTGCCAGTTCAAGCTGTCACGATTGTCAGATTCAGCCCACATCAGCCCGGTCTCTTTATCAGTTACTGTCTGGTTTGCCACCGTAAACTGATCTGTTTTAACACCGTCGGCACAGCCTGCGAGCAGGGCCAGGCAGAGGGCGAGGAGCCAAATATACATTTTTCATTCTCCTGGAAAAGATAAAATAATCTCAAACTGCAAACAGTTCACATTGTATCTCAGTACAGATGCGAAAAACAACAAAAGCTGTTAGCTGGGGTTAAGTTAGAGCATATTCCCCAAGTCCATATCCTTTTTGCGAATTCGTTTGAGCTGGTCTTCCAGGTCATTGGTCTCCATTTGCCAATAGTCAGCGGATGCAAAATCCGGGAGGATGGGGGCGGCGCCGTCTGCAAGATACTGGTGACCCAGCCAGGCAATATAGTGCAAGAAGCGCATGGCTCGTAGTGGCTCAATGAGTCGCAGGGTGCGTCTGTCAAAGTGGTGAAAGGTTTCATAGCCCTCTAGAAAGAGATCTATCTCCAGGAGTGACTCTTCTGGGGTACCGGGAAGCAGCATCCAGAGGTCTTGAACAGGAGGGCCCATCACCATATCATCAAAATCTATAAGAAAAAATGATTCTCCCGGCCGATAGATTAGGTTGGAAAAATGACAGTCTCCATGGATCCTACTCAGTTTCAACCCTGAAAACAGAGGGCCTATTTCGTCCAGCAGTTCCTGTGCCAGGGATTCAAAACGGGCAGCCACTACAGGTTGGGAAATAAGGCCGCTGTCCAGGATAAAGCGGATCTGTTCTTTGGTGGAAGATTCCGGGGCCATGGTAATACGGTCATGGGAGGGATGTACTGCACCAATTGCATGGCAGCGGCCCAGAAGTCGCCCCACCTCCAGCCACTGTTCTTCATTGAATTCGTCATAGCTACGTCCTCCACAACGGGGAAAGACACTGAAGAAACAGGAGTTGTGTTCCCCAAGGGTAGCCCCGTTTTGCAAGGTGAGGGGGGCAATCACCGGTATTTCCTGCTCGTTTAACTCAAGCAGGAAATCATGTTCATCTTGCAGGGCCGTTCTGGACCAGCGGCCGGGGCGATAGAATTTGACCACCAGACCCCGACCATCTGCGGCCTCAATCTCAAAGACCCGGTTTATGTAGCTGTTGAGTTGACGGCAGAGGTTGCTGCAAGGGATTTGGAGCACCTTCTCTACACAGTTGAGTACTGTCTCCGGACCAAGTTCTGGAAAGTGTCCGTGGGGAAGTTCCTTTTTTGAAATATTCATAATCTACTGTTTGTGTTTGCAGGTCACTTAAGTATAATGTGTTGAAAGAATAAAGTGTTTATGGATCCTTAGGAAGTGAACAATACCACACTCTGCATCTTTTGGGCATGGGCAGGTGTTAATTCTCTACATAATCGGGGCGAATTGCCCTCCCCAGTTGGGATAAAGGTGGCACGAATGAAGGAAAGTAAAACGTCTGCGTGGCAATCTGATCTGGATCGTCTGCGCCGTGCCCGGCAGGAGCTGCGGGAGCAGGCAGTTCCTGCTGTGTTGTCCGCCACAGATTCTCTGTGTATAAACCCTACCCTCTCTCTCCTTGAGCTTGAGTGGAGCGGGCTCTGCGATGTGTTGAGTGATCTAAGTGGTACAGCTGTTCCTCAAAGAGGTGCTGAACGATTACTCCTCTTTAAGACACCTGGAGAGGGGGTTATGCGCATAGTTCCGGCATCGGGGATGCAGCTCCTGGCTCTGAAGGTACTGGGTGAGAATCTGGATCGTCACGCAGTTGCGGCAGAGGCCGGAGTTGACGTGGGGCGGGTGGATACAGCCATTGCTGCGGCCTGTGCTGAGTCCATACTACTGGCACCTCCCTCAAAGATTATCCGAACCGGGGCCCACTATCCAGATGCCGGTTCCTGCGGCTGGGAACCCTATCTCCAGACCAGTTTCTTCACCCTCCAGTGGCATGTGACTCAGGCCTGCGACCTTCACTGTAAACACTGCTATGACAGATCAACTATTTCTCCCTTAACGCTTCGGCAGGGTGTCACCATTCTTGATCAGTTTCGGGAGTTTGTTCTTGAACAAAATGTCCAGGGTCAGGTAACTTTCACCGGTGGCAACCCCCTGCTCTATGCCCATTTTGAAGAACTGTACCGGGAGGCGGCGAAACGCAATTTTGGGATTGCCATCCTTGGCAATCCTACCACCAGAGAGGTTGTTGGATCCTTGCAGGCCATCCAGCCACTCTCCTTTTACCAGGTGAGCCTGGAGGGGCTTCCTGAGCACAATGATTCCATTCGCGGGGAGGGGCATTTTGAGCGGATTATGGAGTTCCTTGAGATCTTGAACGATCTCTCCATCTACTCCATGGTAATGCTGACCCTGACCCGTGAGAATATGGGACAGGTGCTGGAGCTGGCTGAACTGCTGCGGGGCAAGGTGGATCTGTTTACCTTTAACCGTCTCTCTCAGACGGGTGAAGGGGCATCCTTGGCCACTGCAGCCAAGGATGAGTATCGGGCTTTTATGCAGGAGTATGTTGAGGCTGCAAAGGCCAATCCCACTATGGCCCTGAAGGATAATCTGATCAATATTATCAAGGCCGAGTGGGGGGAGAAGCCCTTTGGAGGCTGCACCGGCTATGGGTGTGGCGCCGCTTTTAACTTCTGCTCCCTGTTGCCAAACGGTGATATGCATGCCTGCCGAAAGTTTCAGTCCCCCATCGGCAACGTTCTGGAATCATCTCTGCTTGAGTTGTACAGGTCACCGAAAGCGGAACAGTACAGATCAGGACCGGAGGAGTGCCGAGGCTGTAAGATCCGTCCGGTGTGCGGCGGTTGTCAGGCCGTGATCCAGTCCAGTGGTCTGGATGTGACCCTGCATAAAGATCCCTACTGTTTTATTGAGGAATAAGCATGGACGATTTACAATGCCGGGATCTGCGTCCAGGTGGTTTTTATGATGACGACCCGCCTCAGTTCCGTCTGGATCTAGCATGTCGTTGTACGGCTTTTTCCATCCGCTTTGTGGAAAAGAGGATGCAGCTCTGGGGCAGAGGGAACTGAGGGCTCCCGGGTTTCTCCTAGTGCCGGGGACTGTTCTGGAAAATTCGATGTACTTCTTTTAAGAGTTTGGTGACCTCCATTCCCGCATCCGAACTCCTTCCCTGTTCAATCACAGACTTTCCGTGCATCAGCGATTGGGCGTAAGCAACGCGATTGTGGAGCCGTGACTGTAACAGAGGCACACTGTACAACTCACGAATATAGGCACCAATCTCTTTACTGAGTTTGGTGCGCGGGTTGACCCGGTTGAGCAGGAAGTAGCAGGGGATGGGATGCCCCACCTCTTTCTGAACCTTTTCACACACCGCAATAGTGCGTTTGGCCGATTTTATATCCAAGGGGGAGGCCTGGAGTGGAATAATAATAAAATCGGATACCGTAATGGCCTTGTGCATAATATGGTGGCTGTGGGGCGGGGTATCGATAAAGATAAAGTGGTACTTATCCCTTAGTTCAGCAGCCAGGGTTGCCACATCATTTCCCGCCTCAAAGATATCCAGGTTTTTTTTTGGGTGACCTTGCAGGGTCTCCAGACAGCTTTGCTGTTCGTCTGCGTCAATCAATGCTGTGTTGTAGTTGAGTGCTGCCGTGCCCAGGGCCAGGTTCATGGTGGCCGTACTCTTTCCGCATCCGCCTTTCTGGTTGGTCAGTGTGATGATCATGGTTGCTTCCCGGGGCTTTTGGTTTGTGCTGCCTTGAGTGGAAGAGTTCACTATATTGAAGAAAAGCTATGTTTTCAAGGAGAAAGCATTGAGAGGCTGTTGCTCTGAGATTATCTGAACCGCAGCCTCCACTCTTTTAAGGATGACAAAGAGTGGAGGCAGCAGAGATGTCTCGTTGAATGGAGACATCTCTGGCTTGGCAGGGGAAGGGCGAAAATTAGACTTTAAACTTGATAACCAGCTGTTTGAGATTCCGTGACAGGCTGTTGAGGGCACTGGAACAGGATCGGACACGTTCGCTGCTGTCGGCAAGGCTGTCGGCTGCATCACGGACTTCCTCAATTTCCTCTGTGATCTGCTGGGTCACTGTGGAGTTGTCTGCCACCCGCTCGGTGATTTCGCTAATTCCCAGTGAGGCCTGAGATACATTATCGGCAATCTCTCTGGTGGTTGAGGCTTGCTCGTCTACGGCCTCAGTGATGCTGGTGACAATGGAGTGAACGTCATGGATAATGGTGGTGCTTTTACTGATCTCTTGGGATGTCGATTCTGTGGTGGATTGAATTTCTGATATCTGGTCCTTGATCTGTAAGGTGGCTGATGCAGTCTGTTTTGCAAGCTCTTTAATCTCGTTGGCGACCACAGCAAACCCTTTACCCGCCTCTCCGGCTCTGGCGGCCTCGATTGTGGCATTAAGGGCTAGAAGGTTGGTCTGTTCTGATATTTCTGTAATGACCTCTGTGACCACATTAATTTCCTGGGCCTTGGTGGTGAGGGCCGTAATTTTCTCTGAAGTCACATTGGTGGATTCCACTGCATCCAGGGCCATGGTGTGGGCCTTAGTGGAGTTGTTGGCTATTTCGGCTACGGTATTGCTCATCTCTTCTGCCGCGGTGGCCACAATATTTACGTTGGAGGTGGCCTGTTCCATGGCGGCGGCAATGGAAGACATGTTGTCGTTCATTGCGTGGGTGGCATCGGTGACGTTGGCCGTTCTGCGCTGAATTTTTTCGGTTCGCTCAGCCATTTCCTCTGCAAGATGGGAGAGTTCTGTGGATGAGTCGCTCACCGAATCGGAGTTGCCGATAACCTCTCGAATGATATTCTGGAGCTTCTCAACAAAGGTGTTGAACCAGGAGGCCAGTTGGCTGATTTCATCATGGCCGTTCACAGGGAGGCGGGTTGTAAGATCACTGCCACCGCTGGCAATATTTTTGAGCTGGGTGACCACGCGATTGATCTCTCTTACCAGGAATCCAGCCACCAGAAAACCGATGGAGAGCCCAGTGATGATGGCTACAATCAGGATTACAAGAATGACAGTCCTTCCCTGGGCGATCTGTTTTTCCACCTCCTCCCTGGAGCTGTTCATCTGCTGCCAGCCAGTATTCGTAACTTTCTGAGAGAGGGCTACAATTTTAGGGGCCAGTGGTAAAATGGTCCCTTCAATTTCCGTGTTCATTTTCTTAAGGATGGCAGAGAGTCCTAAAAAGTTGTCTGAAAAGTCTTCCACGTCATATCTCTGGTTGGTAAAGGTCTTGTCTTTTATGGTACCTAAACTGGCAATGGATTTTTCCAGGATGGCCAGTGCCTTTTCACTGTCTTCTGAGAGGTTACTTTGCAGGTAGCTATCCAGTTTCTGGCCGGCCTGGTTAAAGGTTTCCAGGGCAGTTACCGCAGCCTTGAGACGCTCAGGATCATCCTTGTTGGCCTGTATCAGGGCCAGTAGGTTACTGCGGATAGAGTAGGAAGAGGCCTTGAGCTTTTCTGTATTTGCGGCTGAAGACTCGATACGGATAATAACATTTTTGAACTTTTCTATATAATTCTTGGCGGTGGTATTGATGGTGGCCAGAACCTGAATCTGCCGTTCATCGGTGAACTTTTCCTGGGCCTGATTGAGCAGGATGTTGACCTCGGAGATATATGCCAGTGCCGTTTCCTTGTCTTCCTTGTGGTGGAGATAGATGAATTTTTCCACAGAAGTACGCATGGAGAGGATCTTTTGGCTCACATCCGAAGCAATTTTCACCTCCGTTGCAACCTCACGGGTAAGATAGTTGATTAGGCCGCCGAGTGACT
>CAYWMZ010000121.1:0-6854 GCA_964459485.1 uncultured Desulfocapsa sp.
TCTCCAACGACATCCATATGGGCCAAGATCTGCTTCCCTGATGCCTCTTCAAAGAAAAAATCTTCTTTGTTTATAACTTTCGTTGAATGATCACTAAAAGAAACTTCAGCCCCTAAAAGCGCACCAACCTCATCTCCCATCCGTATAAAAGATTCTTTGAGACAAGCATCGACCCGCTTTTTCTGTTTATTGACATCAATTACAGGGGGAGCATTATCTTCATCACTCATTTCCTCAAATTGCTCTTGCGATTCTTCGCCTTGCTCTTTTGGCGGTGTCGCTTCTTGTTCTGGTACGCCCACTGTTTCTGATACTTCTTCAGCCTTTGGTGGTACCTCATCAAGTCCTAGGGGTTCAGCTGGTATGAGTAACACCAGATTCCCCATGGCAGTACCATTGAGATTCATTGCAGCGGAAACCTGGTAATAATTTTGATTTGGAATGGGGCTGTCAGATTCTACATCTACTTTAACGGGGGTTATAATTTCCTGCTTCTTCCGAATAAAGCGGAAAGACTTTGGGTACATCTCCTCGAATATTTTGGTATAGGATCCGGCTATAATATTCGCTATTTCACCGTAGGAGTCATCAATTTCTTCGCTGTAATCTTCAGACGATGAAGCCTCTTCAAGTTCACTTTCAGGCAACATAATAAGGGTTCCACCAAGACGTACGGCATCCTTGATGGAGATCAGAATACAACCGTCTCCTTCGACTTCACCACTGAGTTCCATTTCTGAAAAGACAAGCTTCCCAGAAGGCTCACTAAAAAAATCTCCCTTTGAAATCAATCGGGTGGAGAGGTCAGACATGATGAGGGTAGCCCCCATAAGTCCACCGACTTCAGCGGCTACACGTTCCTGAACAAGTTCCAGGATTTTATCAATTTTTTGTTTTGCTTTATTTGGAGACATATGATCTGAGATAATTAAAGGTCACGGAAGAACTACATTCACAGCGTTTTCTATATATGTATCGACAAGATCACATGATTTCTTAACGGCCATAACAGGAAAGTATGACAGGAATGGGTAAAGTCAGTCAAATACAAACTATTCTGATTTGGAAAGGATATACTTCAATTCGATCATAAACAGTTCTCCGTTCAAACGAAATTGGACAATAACTCTTTTAGCACCAAACATACCACTGGTTCTGAAAGATTCTCCTATTATCGTTGTTGGTATAGCAAGTTCAATATTCATGTCATTCTCAGCAAACGCTGTCTTAAGGTTTCCAGCAACCATATTGGCAATTTCACCAATCGCGTCTTTCACATCTTCGTCAAGTTCTTCAATCTCCATACCAAGGAAAGTTCCAGTTATATCCTTAGCAACTCCTCCAGGGCAATGAACTGCCAACATCCCTCGAATATCCTTCCCAAGACCGATCATGCTGGTAATATTTGCTGGGATATCTCCTCCCCGGCCTTCTATAATCTCTACAATATCTAATTCGACCATGAGCATGGTTGAAAACACTTCTGTCGTTCCATCAACAATTGCCTGTCCAACATTCATAATTACAAATACCTGTTAACTTAAAGAACCTATTCCACAGGGGCGGTTATTTAAAGTGTCCACACCCTGTGAAATATAATTACAACAAACAGAACCTATCCGTTTGAATTTATGTCATTAGGGGGAGTAAATTAATGCATTCCCTCCCATAAAACAACTTATAAACTTACCTTTCCAAGTCCATTTCGACCAAAAATGTACCTTTGCCAGTATCAAACTCAATGATAACCTTGTCGACCTCTTTGTCAGACGAAAAACTATACTCCGCACCGGCAATAGTTGAAGGAAGAGACAAGTCAATATCTCTTCCATTGTCCGACAAAATGGTCTTGACATTCCCTCCAAGCATATTGGCAACTTCTCCGATAGCATCATGGACATCTTCATTTATCTCAGTAATATCCATCATCAGGAAACTCGAGGTAATTGCCATTGCAACGGTGTAAGGTACATGAATGGCAAGGATTCCTTTGTGGGTTCCAGCTAAACCTATCATTCCGGTAATGGTATCATAGAGAGGACCATGTTCCGCCATCACTTCTTTAACACTGACTTCCATCATAACCATGGAGGAGAAGATCTCCTTGGTTGAATCAATCATCTTATCTTGAATATCCACGCCAACCTCCTAATTTGATATCTCTTAGAGAAGTGGCCCAAGGACCTCATTTACCTTATCTGGCGTAAACGGTTTTTTTATCGCTCCGACAGCTCCCAGATTTTTTGCTTCACCAATAATATCATCGCCTGTCTCTGTTGAAATCATCAGTACCGGGATATCTTTTATCGCATCACGGTTGGATTTCTCTCGTAAGAAACTGATTCCATCCATGTTCGGCATATTGATATCACTGAGGACGATATCCACCTGCTCCTTCTCCAGCACCTCTAGAGCCTCAAGGCCGTCAGCAGCCTCAAAAATGTTATCAAAATCTATACCTGCCTGGCGCAACGATCTACCTATAATTTTTCTCATAGTGCTAGAATCATCTACCAAAAGTACGTTCTTTCCCATTTGTTACCTCCTGTTACATAACTAGTTTTGTTAAATCGATCACGGTCAAAAAACCAACCGATATTTTCCATTCAAGTTACTACTAAATAAAGCGTATCAACTTTTAGGAACAAAAATCAAATAACTTTAAAAAATAATTGAAAATATTTTATTCGTCGATCCTCAATTGTAAGTTACCACGTCCTAGGAAATTATCAAAAAAAATGGAAACCTACAAATATCTATCCCTCTGAATTTACGAATTCAGGAATATTCACCTTAACAACGATTTCTTTTAACTAAAAATCCGTCAATTTAATCATTCCACCACTATAAAAAAACCAACATGGTCTGTTTTTTGCATATTTTTTAGATAAAGTACTCTTGAATAAAAATGATAATAAAACCACTCCTCATAATCATATTTATCCTTCAGATACTCTGTCCGGTATTGGCAACGGCTCAGAGCACTCTTACCAAGATAAATAAAATCGCGACCAAAGATACTGTAGAACTGTACTGCTCTTTTAACAGCATCCCAATTTTTCGTTCAAATGTCAGGGGGAAACGGGTTGATTTTATACTTGATGATACGGTTATCGCACCTGACTTTACTTTCTTTAAAACCGACGGCAAGATAGTCAAAATTTTGTCACTCAACAAAAATAAGAAAACTATCTTATCCTTTTTCTTTCGCTACCCCCCTCAAAATTTTAAGGTTACCCCCGACAAAATTGAAGACAGGTTGACAGTCACCATCTTACTTGGCAACCCGTACAGTTCTGCCCTGCCAGCTTTTTCGTCAAAGTTAGAGGGGATCACAATCCTTGAAAGAACAACTAAAGACTTTTCCAACCCACTCGTAGCCTCACCCTATGCTGCTGACTGGAGGAGCTTTTTCAGATCCTACGAATCGAAAATTGATCTTTCGCTTCCTGTACAGTTTACCGTACTCCCCTTTCCCGCTATGGCCCTCCTTCTCCCCGAAAGAGACGGTAACAAAAAGCTCTTAAGTCAAGAAGTATACGATCTTGCCAAGGAGAACCTCTGGGACGACATTCTTCCCATACTTCTCCGACAAATCAAAAACGAATCAGATCCAGATATTAAGAGAAAATTGGCTCTTACCTACGGAGACGTTCTCTCAAGAAATAATAATTTTGTTGACGCCTACAAACAATTTTATCTATTAGCTGCCGAATACTCTGACGAGGAGATCGGCATTTTTGCTAAATATCTTCTCATTTTACTACGTGCTCGTTTTGAAGACCCCTTTATCGCTGACTATGAGCTAAGAAATTTGCAAGAGACTATGTCTCCCAGTAATCCATTAACCCCTTACTTCTTACTCACTCAAATAGAGACGGCCCTTGCAACCAAACAGTACTCACGAATGCAAAGTCTCCTGGCAAGGGATGACACAGCCTTCCCTCGTGATACTCTCATTATAAAGGAACTGCGACAGGCGGATTACTGGTACGGAACTGGCGATTTGGTAAAGGCCTATATAGGGTACCAGCTCCTGGAGAAGCATGATATTCTTCAAGGCAAGATCTTCTCTTTAAATGGTTACTGTGACACTCTCTACCAACAGCAACAATTTCCAAAAGCCTCTAAATGTTACTCAACATTAAGTGGTCAGATTAAAGATAAAGATAAACTAGGTCTTATTACCTACAGAAAGTATATGGCCGATCTCCATTACAAAGACCCCATGGAGATGATCGATTATTTTGCACGTATAGAGAATACCTACCCCGGAACGGAGGCAGGCTTCCGCGGTGCAATAAAGAAAACCGACCTTCAGTACCTGCACCTCAAAGAGTGGAGTGAGAACGCCCTTCTCTACTACAATGCCTACTCAGAAAAGGCCATGTCTCGTAGTGCAAGAGAAGAAACCAGCCTCAAAGCAGCCTTGGTGTACAGGCTAAAAAATGAGTACATAAAAAGTATCGACCATGTTGTACCCTTTTTGAGAGACTTTAGAAATGGCCCCTTACATGCGACCGGACAGGCACTCCTGATTGAACTTTTTCCACTGGTGATTCACGAGTACGTGGATAACAAGATGTACATGAAGGCACTGGTATTAGCAAAACAGAACAGAAAGCTCTTTTTGAACAACTGGGTTGATATTGACCTTCTTGCAGAAATTGCCAAATCCTATAATTCCATTGGCATTTATAAAGAAGCTTCCAAACTCTACCTCTACCTTATCACCCTTTCCTCACAGGATAAGAAGGAGCAGTACTATCTTCCTATGATCACTGCAGCTTATGACAACGGTGCTTATGATGTAGTAGAAGATTTCAGTGATCAATACAATTTTCGTTACCCAGAAGGTAAGGATCGAACCAAAGTACTTATTCTTCAAATTAAAAGCCTACTCGCAGTGGATCGCTACAAAGAAGCTCTAAGCTTCCTCCCTGAAACTATCCCCAAAACAGAAGCTTTTTCCCTGCTAGCTGCCAATATATACTTCCATGAGAACAACTACGCCAAAGTTATTGAGATCCTAAATTATCCCATCCCTTTGTCTGACAGCCAACAAGATCATGCAAATTTTATCCTGGCAGAAAGCCTCTATCAAAATGATAACCTCGAAAAAGCTGCTCAAATTTTTGCTAAAATATCTCTCAATTTCGAACAGTACGATCAGGCCCTGTATCGACGTGCTGAAATACTCCAAAAAACAGGAAAAACTGATCAAGCACTTAATCTCTATCGAAAACTAGTCGAAACAGGAAAAAACAGACTTTGGAAAGATCTGGCCAGACAAGAGTTGCAACTAAATTCTGTTCTTTAAAATTTTCACCTAACAATGGCTAAATCTATTAATCGGGAAACATAAACCCAAAAATGAGGATACCCGAAGAATGAATCCCCTAGATCCCTTTGACTCAAACACGCGCTTACTCCAGAAGGTAATGGATCTTCGCTCCACAAATCAGCGAGTGATCGCAAGCAATATAGCCAATGCAGATACCCCAGGATACAATCGTAAGGTGTTTGAGTTTGAAGAACAGCTACAACTTGCCATCAATGGTTCCCAGGGAGGCCTTACAACCACTAACATCCACCACATTCCAAATGCTCCTGGTGATATAAGTGCTGTAACAGGAGTTGTACGCCAGATTAAAGACCAGACGGGGATAGGAGATGAAAACTCGGTAAATGTGGACACTGAAATGATAGCACTTTCTGAAAATGAAATTCTCTATGAAACAGCAGCTCAGTTATTGAAGAAGAAGTTTGCTCTCCTCAATTATATTATCCGAGAAGGTAAATAGAGACCTAGAGGTTCAATATGGATATTTTCACAACTTTTGACATCAGCGCATCGGCACTTAAGGCACAACGTATCAGGCTCAACACCATCAGTTCCAACATTGCTAATGTTGAAACAAGCTCGACCCCTGAAGGTGGGCCCTATAAGAAGAAGTCTGTCTATTTTCAAACAAAACCGATCTCCTTCAAAGAAGAACTGGACTCTTCCATCAGAGGTGTTGAAGTCTCTAAGATATTAGAAGATCAGGATCCGCCCAAAAAGGTATACGACCCATCTAATCCAGATGCCAAGGAAGATGGCTATGTGGAGATGCCTAACGTGAGTGTCTTGAAAGAGATGGTTGATATGATGTCAGCAACACGCTCTTACGAAGCCAATACAACTGTTATTAAATCTGCAAAACGTATGGCCCTCAAGGCCCTTGAAATCGGGAGATAAACGATATGACTTCGCCAATAATAGCAGGAGGGACGTCCCCTTTGCAACTCAGGCCGCCTGAGACAAATCCTATAGCAAAAGTAGGTTCAGACTTCTCAACGTTTATAGAATCTGCTGTCAATCAAACGGTTCGGACAGAAAATAATGCTGACAAGGCAATAGAATCGCTAGAAAGCGGTAACGCAAAAAACCTTCATGAGGTGATGATCATGCACGAAAAAGCAGATATCTCCCTTAAAATGCTGGTTCAGTTTCGTAATAAGGCATTACAGGCCTACGACGAAGTGATGAGAATGCAAATTTAAGCATGTTCTACGCATAGATGCGTGTGCAGCGTAAGTACCAGTGGCTAGGACAATCAATGCTTCCTGAAGCTACAGCTAATCTCTGCAAGAAACGACAAAAATGAGCGTTTTATTGATTGGTGCCCCATACCTATTAGGTAACGCTTACATATAACCATTCCATGTGAAAAGGGATTTTTCATGGCCGAAGAAGAAGTAGTAGTTTTAGAAGACAAAACTGAGGACACCGTACAGATTCCAGAGAAGAAGGATCTGCCAACATTAATCAAAGAATGGCCCCTCTCAAAAAAGATCACCTTGGTTGCAGT
>CAYWMZ010000122.1:0-6814 GCA_964459485.1 uncultured Desulfocapsa sp.
GTATGTTTGGTGGAGCAGTGGGGGATCGAACCCCAGACCTCATGACTGCCAGTCATGCGCTCTCCCAGCTGAGCTACAGCCCCATATATTCCTCTGTTCAGGAATAGGATGTGACTCTTTACCAACCTTTTGGAGAGCTGTCAACTTTTTTAAGATGATTCTCTGTAACTGCGGGCCATAATTCTTGAAAAGGGGGGGGAACTTTGGTAGAATCAGGAGTTTAGTGTGTGAAAGGCATTGCAGTCTTTGGGTAACGGTTCGTGCCTCTATCTGGGTGAACATCCTCTTTGAAGCGTATCTTTCAGGTATTGTTGATAAATATTAATTCAGGGAGTCCGTTTGTGGCTTCACTGCTAAGGGAAAATTTATGTTTTCACCATTTAACTTTTTGTTTGGCTGGTTGTCCAACGATCTGGCGATTGACTTGGGAACTGCCAATACTGTCCTCTATGTCAAGGGCAAGGGCATCGTTCTAAGGGAACCATCGGTGGTTGCGGTTCGCAAGGATGCAAGGGGGAATAAGGTTCTCGCTGTCGGTCAGGAAGCAAAAATGATGCTTGGGAAAACCCCCGGTACCATTCAGGCTATTCGTCCCATTAAAGACGGTGTGATTGCTGATTTCGAAGTAACTGAGGCCATGCTCCGCTACTTTATCAATAAGGTTCACAACCGACGTACCCTGGTACATCCTCGAATTATGATCTCTGTTCCCTCAGGAATCACTCAGGTGGAAAAGCGTGCTGTAAAGGAATCTGCTGAATCTGCCGGTGCTCGTGAAGTGTATCTCATCGAAGAGCCTATGGCAGCAGCAATAGGTGCTAACCTGCCAATCACCGAACCAACTGCCAATATGATCATTGATATTGGCGGCGGTACCACAGAAGTTGCGGTGATCTCTCTGGCTGGGATTGTGTATGCAAAATCTGTCCGGGTGGCGGGTGATAAGATGGATGAGGCCATCCTCCAGTATATCAAACGGAAACATAATTTGGCCATTGGCGAGCGTACCGCTGAGCTTATCAAGACCAGTATTGGTAATGTTATGCCGGAAGAGCCCTACGAGACCATGGATATTAAAGGGAGGGATCTGGTCTCCGGTGTCCCCAAGACTCTGACCATCACTGCCGATGAAATCCAGTCTGCTATTCAGGAACAGGTCGATGTGATCATTGAGGCAGTACGGGTGGCCCTTGAAGTCACTCCCCCCGAACTATCAGCTGATATTGTGGATCAGGGCATAGTTCTCACCGGCGGCGGTGCACTCCTGAAGAATCTTGATAAATGCCTCAAGGAAGAGACGGGAATGCCTATTATTGTGGCAGATGATCCCCTCTCCTCTGTCGTGCTGGGCTCTGGTCAGGCCCTGGATAATCTCGATATTCTCCGCGAAGTTACCATCGAGTAGGGCGCTGCTTTACTGTCCCTGTATTGAGGTGTATTCGGTTCGCAGGGCAGATATTTGCTTGTTGCCTGTAATGGCTAATGTCAGCTAAGGCTGATTGTTGAGAGTGGAAGTGTGAGAAATACAAGAAATGATAGAAAGAGTCAATCCCGTCTGAAGGGAACCCGGTTCTTTCTGGTCTTTTTGCTCATTGCCGGACTTTTCCTCCTCTTTCTGGGCTCTGGAAGGGGAAGCCGTTTTGGGGTCTTTCATCAGATGACCCTTGAGGCACTGGGCCCTCTTCAAAAGGTCTTTACCACTGTTTCATTAAGTACCATTCGTTTCAAAGACAGGTATATTACTCTTTGGAATCTTCAGGAGGAGGTTGATCAACTCCGTAGCGAACTAGATAGCTATCGCGCGCTCCTTGATGAATATCGGGAGGCCTATTCACGAAACAGATTTCTGGAAGCAGAGCTGAAATTCAAAAAGAAAGTGAATTTTCCATCTCTTATGGCCAGAGTCGTTGGAAAGGATCCCTCATTTTGGTTTCAGACTCTTATTGTGGATCGTGGTGAGAATGATGGCGTGGTAAGCGGTATGGTTGCCAGAAATTCTCTTGGTGTGGTGGGGCAAGTTGTTCAGGTTTCAGATAATTACGCCAAGATACTCCTGGCCAATGCACCTTCTAGTGCCATTGATGCCATAGTCCAGAAGAATAGGGTTCGTGGTATCCTGAAAGGTGCCGGCGAGCAGGGCTACATACTACAGTATGTTCTGAAGAAAGCAGACGTCCAGGAGGGTGATGTCATTGTTACTGCCGGTATCGGCGGTGTTTTTCCTCCGGGGATAACCCTTGGTAAGGTCTCCAAGGTGCGTTCCAGGCGTCGTGGCATGTTTCAGGAAATCGAGGTCAGTCCGTCCGTGGATTTTGCTACGCTGGAGTTTTTATTCATAAATCTGTCTGAAGAACAACTTCTTATAAAAAAGATGAGTCAGTCCCCATCCCAAGGGGCGCACTGATGGTGGCCTTAGTCTTCTTTCTGCTTGGCTTCATCCTGATTGCCCTTCAGACTACATTTTTTCACTACTTTCCGGATTGGCTCGGCCGTCCGGATCTCGCCTTTATTCTCCTGGTCTTTTCCGGGTATAAATTTGCCTGGTTTCCAGGTCTGCTGCTGGCATTTCTTCTCGGCTGGCTCATGGATGTGACCTCAGGTGTTTTTCCTGGAACCTATCTGCTGCTGGTCTTGGTCGTTTTTTCCTTTGTCAAATTCTTAAGTCAGAACAGTTCTGTAAAAGACACAGTATTTCAGATTCCCCTGGTGGGAGTGAGTTATTTTGTGGTGCAGTGCTTTTTTTATCTCTTCTTTTCTATCAGTCAGCCTGATGCCCTGCCGCCCTGGTCCTGGGCAAAGGTGGTGCGGGAAACCCTTATCCTCCTGGTAGCTTCTGTGCCCTGTTTCGTCTTCTTCAACTGGTTGTTTGAGAAATTGAGCACCCGTCGCCTTGCCTCAAAAAGATTAAGGCATGGTGGTAACAGGTTTCGGTGACCGCTGTGATGAAATGGGCCGGTTATAAAAATCTTGAAGAGTTAACGGAGCATGACGATGCTGAACTCGATAGTCTCAAGCGCAGGATAGCCTTTGCAGGAATCGTCATCCTTTTTTTTACAGCACTTATCTTTGCCAGGCTCTGGTTTCTTCAGGTTCATAAGGGTGAAGAGTATAGAAATCGTGCTGATAATAATAGGGTTAGGATGCGTGAGGTGGTCGCACCGCGTGGAAATATTCTCGATATCAGAGGTCGAAAACTCGTGAGTAATCGACCCTCTTTTAACGTGGTTCTGGTACGGGAGGACTCTCGTGATGTGGATCAGCTCCTGAAAAATCTGGCTAGTGCTCTTGATCTTAATATCTCCTCGTTGTGGGAAAAACTTCGTGAAGCAGAGGGGAAACCGCGGCATATCCCAATCCGTCTTATAGAGGATGTGGATTGGGAAACCCTTGCCTATGTGGAAAATCACAATCAGGAGTTTCCTGGAATCCGTATAGAAACCATCCCTACCAGGGTTTATCACTATAAAAATCTGGCAGCACATGTCATTGGATACCTTGGCGAGATTTCAAAGAAGGAGCTTGAAGCACGGGATAGCAAGATCTATACGGGAGGGGATCTTGTCGGAAAAATGGGACTAGAACGCCTGCGCGAGGCAGATCTCAGGGGAGAGAAGGGGAGTAGTTCTTCCGAAGTAAATGCCAGGGGATTTGAGCAGCAACTCCTTAAAAATATTGATCCGCTCCCTGGCAATGATATTCAGTTGACCATTGATGCGAAGTTGCAGAAGGTGGCTGAAGATCTTATGGCTGCAGGAGATAAAGCAGGGGCTGTAGTTGTTATGGAGGTTAAAACCGGCAGAATGTTGGTAATGGCCTCAAGTCCGGTTCTGCCTCTGGATCAGTTTGTGGGGGGGATTTCTCATAAAAACTGGGATGCCCTACTGCAAAATCCTAAGCATCCCCTGATCAATAAAGTGGTGCAGGCTATGTATCCGCCGGGCTCCACTTACAAAATGATTACTGCCATGGCCGGACTCAGTACTGGGGTGATCGATACCGATACCGTTTTCTACTGTCGGGGTTACTACAGTTTTGGAAATCGTCGTTACCACTGCTGGAAGCGGAGTGGGCATGGTGCGGTGAACCTTAAAAGGGCAATTTCCGAATCCTGTGACGTCTATTTCTATCAGGTTGGCCAACGGGTAGGTGTGGACAGGCTTGCCGCCATGGCCAATAAGTTTGGGCTTGGCCATAAATCAGGTATTGATATGGAGCATGAGAAGGGTGGGCTCATCCCAACAAAAGAGTGGAAGAAGAAAAAATATAATAAAAAGTGGCAGGAGGGAGAGACTCTCTCGGTTGCCATTGGCCAGGGTTTTGATCTGGTTACTCCATTACAGATCTGCCTGATGACTGCCACTATTGCCAATGGTGGTAAACAGTTTCGTCCTCAGGTTATTGAAAAGGTGACCGATCCCGATGGAAAAGTTCTGGAGCATTTTAGTCCCATCCTGAATCTTGATTTACAGGGAGATAAACGCTTTCTCCCTCTGATCCGAGAGGGGATGGAGGAGGTGGTCCAAGGGAAGCATGGCACGGCTCGGAAGGTTCGAATAAAGGGGTTGACCATAGGTGGCAAGACCGGAACGGCACAGGTGGTACGTCTCAAACAGTACAAACATCTTAAAGATGAAGATATCCCCTATAAGTACCGGGATCACGCCTGGTTTACCTGCTATGCCCCCGCTGAAGATCCCGAAATCGCAATCACTGTGCTGGTTGAACATGGGCTCCATGGCGGTTCCGGGGCTGGTCCCGTTGCCAGGGCTCTGCTTGAGGCCTATTTTGGAGACCGACTCCGTGCGGCAGCAGCAGCGGAAGAGGCTGAAAAGGCTGAAAAGGCTGGTGAATAGCATATGAGACAACAGGGTAGGCGAGGAAAAAAATGCTTCGAATAGACAGACGTTTTTTTCAGAATTTTGACTGGTTTTTTCTGGCCATGTTGCTGGGAATCTGTGGTATGGCATTGATGAATCTGTATAGTGCCTCATATCCTCCTGCCTCCAGGGGGATACCTCCGTTTGTGAAACAGGGCTATTTTTTTCTTGGAGGGGGGATGGCCATTCTCTTTATCCTCTTCTTTGACTATAAGGAGCTCCATTTTTGGAACTACATTTTTTATGGACTGATTGTCATCATGCTCATACTGGTTCTCTTTGTTGGAAACAGTGCAGGCGGGGCACAGCGTTGGATTAATCTGGGATTCTTTAAGCTCCAACCCTCAGAACCTGCTAAACTTATGCTGATGGTGACCCTTGCCAGCTATTATTCAAGAAAAGAGCAGGGCGCAGGGGGCTATGGTATCAAAGAGATGGTCACTCCGGTGATCCTCACCGCCGTCCCTTTTCTCCTGATCTTAAAACAGCCGGATCTTGGAACGGCACTTATGCTTGGAATTATCTTTATCTCCATGACAGTGTTTGCCAAGGTGAAGTGGAAGACCTACGGTCTTGGAGTTTTCTTGGGGGGGGGAGCCGGGATCTTTGCCTGGTTCAATCTCTTAGAAAAGTATCAGAAACGTCGCATAGAAACCCTGCTTAACCCAGCCAAAGATCCCATGGGGCAGGGGTATCAGATTCTACAATCTAAGATAGCTGTGGGCAGTGGCAGGATCAGCGGCAAGGGCTATTTGGAAGGTACCCAGGGACATCTTCATTTTCTCCCGGAGCGTCATACCGACTTTGCCTTCGCTGTGTGGGGGGAGGAGTGGGGATTTCTGGGGAGTGTGGTTTTTCTCGGTCTCTACTTCTTTATGTTGATATGGGGCCTCTATGTGGCCATGACAGCACGGGATCGTTTTGGGGTTTTTCTCTCCTTTGGGGTGGTGATGCTGATTTTCTGGCAGGCGGTGATCAATCTCCTGATGATTTTGGGCTTCTTGCCGGTGGTGGGTATTCCTCTGCCCTTGGTGAGTTATGGGGGCTCCTCTCTGCTCACCACTCTATTGGCGCTGGGGATTTTGATGAATGTCAGGATGCGCCGTTTTCAAACCGGTCAGAATGCCGATAAGATGAACTGATCGGTTGGGTTGAAAATCATTTCTAACACTACTTCTTTTTACTACGCAACAGCTCCTGAAAGGCCTCGGTGAGGCGAACGAACTCTTCGTGTTCTCCCCCCGTGTCCGGGTGTATGGATTTTGCCTTTTTGCGATAGAGTCTGGTGATCTCTTTTTTATCGGCAGCCCGCAAGGTCTCTTCCGATACTTCAAAAATTGCCGAAATCTCCGAATCAGACACCTTATCTTTGCGTTCCGGCCACCGAAATTGACGGTGGGCATCCTGGAAATCCTGTGCCTCTTCAAAACCCTGGTTGCGCCGGGGAAAGCTGGAATCAAAGAAGAGGATGAGGTAGCGGATCAGATACTCAGGGAGGTGGAGAAATTCTGTCCGTTCCTGCCAGAATTCTCTGTCCTCATTGAGTCGGCACAACTCTTTTGAGAATGCCTCGTCGATTTTTTCAGCAGGTAAGGCCTGGGGGATACTACGGGCGAAGGGTTCTGTGAAATGGCTTTGGAGGTTGAGGGCGGCATAGAGGTAGGATTTGAGTTCATACTCACGAAGACGTGCCTCTTCTTCCAGAAAATACTGCTCCAGTTCATCACGGGAACGATTGAGGAGTTTTGCCTCCAGACGGGGCGGCATCTGAAAGACCCGGCCCTGATCGGTTGCCCCAAAACGCAGAAAGTGGAGTCGTCTTTTGTCAAAAGAGTGTACTGGTTTGCCATCACAGGAGAGGAGTTTCAGGCCTGCTTGAAAACGGCGGTTGTTCTTCCCTCTTGAAAAAAAATGTACCATCTTGAACTGTACAGAGG
>CAYWMZ010000123.1:0-6692 GCA_964459485.1 uncultured Desulfocapsa sp.
AGAGAAATCTGTTCCGAGAGATCGGTCATAGGGTATACGGAGTGTCCGATCTTTACGTTATAATTAGGGATAAAGAAGACCTTAAGCCTATCCCGAACATCTGGGTCATTGTTAATCACTTTGGCCACTGAAGTGATTAGTTTGATCATCCGTTTGGCCATAAAATATCCTGGTGCGGCTTTGCCGCCAAAGACAAATAGGCGCGGGGTGACATCCTTATCAGGGTTGGCCTTAATTCTATTATAGAGGGTGATAATATGGAGTACGTTTAGATGTTGGCGTTTGTATTCATGGATTCGTTTAACCTGCACGTCAAACATAGCCTGTGGATCTACGACGATCCGCTGCTGTTTTTGAATAATTGCAACAAAGTCCCTTTTATTATCCTCTTTAACATTTTTCCAGGACTCCTGAAAGGCGGCGTCATCGGCGAGATCCTCAAGGTTACGGAGTTCATTGAGGTTCGTGAGCCACTTCTCGCCAATGGCCTCGGTGATCAGGCTGGTAAGCCGAGGGTTACTCACCCCAATCCAGCGGCGCGGAGTCACTCCGTTGGTGACGTTGCGGATCTTGCCGGGAAACATATCATCCCAATCGGACAGGGTGTGTTTACGGAGGAGTTCAGTGTGCATTGCAGCCACTCCATTAATGGCCTTGGAACCAATGCAGGCAAGGTTTGCCATGCGGACGTATTTAGGCCCTGATTCATCAATGATGGACATACGGTTGATCCGTGCGTTATCACCTGGATATTTCATGCGTACCTGATCAAGGAAACGACTGTTTATTTCAAAGATGATCTCAATGTGTCTCGGCAGCAGAGAGCGGAAAAGATCTAACTCCCACTTTTCCATGGCTTCGGGGAGAAGGGTGTGGTTGGTGTAACAGAGGGTGGCTTGTGTTATGTCCCAGGCCTGATCCCATTCATAGAGGTGTTCGTCAATGAGGAGCCGCATCAGTTCTGGAACGGCAACCGCCGGATGGGTATCATTAAGCTGGGCCGTGAAGCCGTCCATAAAATTATCAAGGCTAGTATGACTGAACAGGTGTTTACGAATCATATCCTGTAGAGAACAGGAGACGAAGAAATATTGCTGTTCCAGCCGCAGTTTTTTCCCGAGGAACTGTTCGTCATTGGGATAGAGTACCTTGGTAATGGTTTCAGCACTGATTTTGTCTTCCACGGCACCATAATAGTCGCCCGTGTTGAAATCACCAAAATCAAAGGAGGCATGGGCCTCGGCACTCCAGAGTCTAAGCAGATTGACGTTGTTGACCTTATACCCTGGGATGGGGGTGTCATAGGGAACCCCTGTGATTATCCGGGCCGGACGCCATCGCATACGTCGGGTTCGGCCTTCACCATGGTAAATTTCAGTGTGGCCGCCGAATCCTACAGTGCAGGTACTGTCTGGTTTTTTGATCTCCCAGGGGTTGCCGGAATGGAGCCAGCGGTCACTGATCTCTTTCTGCCAGCCATTTTCAATTTCCTGGTCAAACATTCCGTATTCGTAACGGATACCATAGCCAATGGCAGGGATTTGCAGGGTTGCCAGGGAATCAAGATAACATGCGGCAAGGCGTCCTAGACCGCCATTGCCAAGTCCTGGCTCTTCTTCATGATCAATGATCTCTTTAAGATCGAGACCACTTTCTGTGGCAGCCTGGGCGAAATCCTCATACAGCCCGAGATTTAGGAGATTGTTATGCAGGTGCGGGCCCATAAGGAATTCTGCCGAGAGGTAGCATACAATCTTGGCCTCCTTGGTGTGGAGAGCCTCCACCGAATTAATAAAGAGGTGCTGCATCCGGTCACGCAGGGTCTGGGAGACGGCCTGATAGTAGTCGTTAAGGCTGGCATGCCTAATGGTAACACCCTGTTTGTAAAAGATGTTATAGGCAAAGGCTCGTTTGAGCTCGTTGATGTTTTCCTGCTTTTTAGTGACACGCTTTTTTGCCGGACTTGTTGTTTCGCTAGCCATGGAGAATCTCCTTAAGGAAAATAGAGGGCATCAAAATTAAGAAACACCAGGATGCATGGTGGAGAAAAATTTTGTTAAAAAACCAATATTATTGATAGTATGCTTTGCTGAAGATAAAGCAATAGAAATAAAACCATGGCTTGGGCGTGTTTCATGATATTTACGAACAATTCAACATCTGATTACAACTAATCCTCAGCTTAGCCACTTTTGGGAAGGAGCTGTTTCGTGTCTATTATTTGGGCATCTGCGGCCTGGGTGGCCGTAGCAGAGCCCCCACGGATGGGTTTATGGCGTCCCAAATAATGGACACGGAATAGCTCCGGTTTAGCAAAGCTGAGTTTCGATGGTAATCAGGATTCAACAAGACCGCTCAGGATGTGAGAGAGATGGAAAACAGATGAGCCGGTATAAATGGCGATGCCGAGCGTAAAAAAACATACCTTTTATAATGATCCCCGTTTTCCCTTCACAAGGAGTGTTCATGAGTCCTGGATTCGTAAGATTCATTTAAGCAAAGCTCTTTCAAGCAGCTAGGATTGTGCTTCCTGAGCTTTTTTCTTTTCATCATCTTCTTGTTGGGCAAGTGCGGCGGCAGCACCGGCTTTTAAGAGTTTCTGATTTTCTTCCGAAAGATTTTTGGTCTCCTGCTCAGGCATTTCCACAATAACCTTACGATGGGCATAGTGAATCCCCTGGGCGGCAAGGGCTTCGGTAATCCTGCGATAGGCCTCACGCCTGATAACAAAATGAGTTCCTGGTTGAGCCTTGAACTTCACGCGAATGACCATCACTGAAGCGGTGATCTCCCGTACACCTGCTGATTTAACAGGCTGAATAAAGTCCTTCCCGAATTCCTCGTCCTCAAGCATGGCCCGGCCAACCTTTTTAATTACCTTACGGATCTTGTCCACATTGGCATCGTAGGGAAATTCCAGGTTGAATTTGACTATGATTCCGCCACGCATAAAGTTGGTGATGGAGCCAAGTTCACTATGGGGGACAATCTGAAGCATACCTCTATGGTGGCGGAGCATAACATTTCGTAGGGTAATAGATTCGACGGCTCCGGAAACGGAACCTGCTTGAATATATTCCCCAACCCGGAACGCATCATCCAAAAGATAAAAGAAACCGGAGAAGACATCGCTTACCAGTTTCTGGGCTCCAAAACCTATGGCCAGGCCAACGACTCCTGCACCTGCAAGCAATGGCCCGATATCGACTCCCAGCGCTGAAAGGATAACAAGACTCACCATGACCAGCAGGGTGGTGGCGATGAATTTGCGGAGCATGGGAAGGATGGTAAAGCTCCTGCCACGGGTAGCGGCAGCTCCCCATTCATCATCACTTTCTTTTTTATCATCTTCTGTTTTTGGGCTTGATTCATTGATTTTCTTTTCAATATAGCTTGAAGAGAAACGCCACACAATAAGTCCTAGGGCCAGTGCAATTAAGGATTCGAAAACAGCGTTGGTTATACTATTGGCATAAGGAATATGGACATTCCAGAGGCTGAGAACCCAGACCAGAAGGGTGGCTAAAATGGCTAGGCTCATAACCCTGGAGGCGTTAATATAAAGCTTCCTTTCTCTCTCCCTGGCATCCTGCCATTGTTGATAAATGTTAGGTTCTACTGAGGAGTCTGGAGCTGATCCTGCAATCTGCAAAGTATTGATGGATACTTTGACTATCCATTGCCCCAGGTTGTTGAAAAGTACGAAGAGCGGTAAGAGCAGAAGGCTTTGGAGGAATGCAGAGTTGCTGCGTTGTACTCCAGACAGCATATCGGCAATCATAAAGAGGCCGATAATGAGAAAATAGAGGATGGTGGGAACATGCCAGAATTGTGCAAACTGTTCAACAACCCAATTCCTGGTTTTATTCTCTTCACTTCGTTTAAGAATACTGTTGCTGACATATTTTCGGCTTCTGAATATCATTGAGACAATGAAAAGAATAAGGAGTGTTGCACAAATCAGGATGGTGATACGAAGACTTGGCGGGTTAAGATGCATCTCGCGCATCAGGGCAATAAAGATTACCGCCGAAAAGGTATAGCTGCAAAGAAAGACAACGGCCCTGTGCAGGCTCCTGGCCACAGAATTATCCAGGGAATTGACCCGCAGGGCCTGGGCATCTGGCGAGAGAAATAGATTGGAAATTTGGGAGATAATACGTTTAAAGTTAATACTAAGCAGGAGGGCAAGAAAGATATAGCGAAGCTGAGGCGTGCTATCCAGTGGAAGAAGTAAAAAGAGAAGGACGGCGGCAGCACTGTTCACAAAGATATGGATAAATGTAGGGATGCTTTGCATCATGCCGGCAATAAAGCGCATGGGACCATCCAGATCGGGGATAGCTTTTTCCTGAAACTGGGCTCTGAAGTTTGCAGTGAAACGACGAACCAGAAATTCTAACAGGGTGGAACCGATAAAGATGCCAATAATACTTAAGAAGCTGTTTAAAATATTGCCAGGACTCTCTTCGCTCATCTTCTTGATCATAGCAATATAATCAGAAGGGAATTGCTGAATAGCATTTGAAAATCCAGCATTTGGGGTTATATTAGAGCCTTTTTGGTCGAGAAGGTGGAGCAGCGGTACTGTTTTGCCAATAAGTCCACCATCCATTGCAGATGTCGGAGCTGTGGATTGGACCTTTTTCTCGGAGAGTTCTGCAATAAGAAGGCTGCGAACCTGTTCGTCACTCATGTGGGCAAGTATGGAGTCTACCTGATCCAGGGCAATCTTCTGGCTATTTTTGGGGATGGTTTGGTTGTTTGCCCATGTAGCACTGCTAGAAAAGAGCAACAGCGTAGCAAAAAGGATTCCAAAAGAAAGGATACGGCTGACGGGATTATTGTGGGGGATAAGCATATGCCTACCTTTACTGTTGGTGGGAGGGTTGTTCTGGAAAAAGTTCCATACTAGGGAAAACACCAAGGGCATTGTCAAGTCCGGCAAGGGCAGTTTTGTATTCAAAAAAAGTGTTTACCAGGCCAGTGCTAGCAGCGGTATAGCGGAGTTGGGCATCATTGAACTCTATCATATCACCAAGACCTGTTTTATAACGTTCATCAGCTAGCTCAAGATATTTGGCGGCCAGTTTCAGAGTTTTATCAGCAAGAAAGACAGAGTCCCGTTTTTCCTGAACCAGGTGGAAGCTGTCGGTGACCTGTTGTCTCAGCAAGAGTTGCACATTACGGAGTTTGGCCCGTGAGCTGCGCAGGTTTGATTTGGCTTCGGCAACTGCACCCTTAGTACGAAGTCCTGAAAAGAATTGCCAGTTGAGCCCAATACCCACCTGCCACTGATCGAGCAGGAGAGAATTTTGGGTGTCGGAATTGTAGGACTGGTAGGAGCCACTGGCATCAATCTCTGGCCAGTAATCACCTTGTACCGAGTCGAGAGCAGACTGGGTTGAGGAAATCTCTTTTTGAGCTTGGCTCAGGTCAGGTCGTTGGGTATTTGCGGTGTCCAGCAAATCTTGCAGGGGCCCGGATCGGGGGCTGAGTCTGTTGGCGAATTCTGTAATACCGTAGCTGTACCCCGCAACATTATAATTTCCCCCATTGGGAGCGGTTCCGATTATCTTCTCGAGGTTTACCATGGCAGATTTGAGCGCAAATTGACCTTGTAAGAGCTTAAGTCTGGCGTCAGTAAGTTCCACCTCTGCATTGGTAACATCTATCCTGGAGCGAACCCCCGCCTTATAATACTCTTTGCTACGGTCGTAATGTCTTTGAAGATTTGCGACCTGTTCAGCGGCAACCCCAATGAGATAGCGAGAGGCCAGGACACGGTAGTAGGCACCTTTTACGGAAAAAATCAGATCCGAACCAACTGAGTTGAGGAAGGCCCGTGAGGCCTCAACTGCATATCCGGCGGCCTCAATAGACCCTGTGGTCTTTCCAAAGTCAAAGATGAGTTGACTCCCACTTAGCATCCCTGAGGTGACAGTCTCTTCGGTATCCTCTTCACCATCAAGAGTATGGACTATTACAGTCTGTGCGTTTGCTGAGAGTTGAGGGAGATAAGAACTGAAAGCCTGGGTACTGATTCCCTCTGCTGCCTGAACCTGACTTCTGGCAGTGTCCACAGCAGGGTTACTCTTAAGGGCAATTTTAATAAAATCATCCAGCGAGAGATCCAGGGACGAGCCCCCTTCATCAGACCAGGCCGTGGCAGCAAAGGGGGGCATGATAAGAATGAAGAGTAAAAGCAATATGGAAAAACGCATATCTGAATACCTTTGAATATGGGGATGGTGATTAGATCGATTCACGGTTTCGCACTTCTTCTTCTACACTGACAAATTTCTCTCGCAGGGTTTCAAGGAGAACATAGATTACGGGAACCAGCAGGGTGGAGACAAAGGTTGCTGCAATCATGCCACCGACAATAACAATACCAATGGAACGCATGCTCATGGCACCTGCACCAGTGGCCATGGCCAGGGGCAGGGTACCCAGTAAAAAGGAGACAATGGTCATCATAATGGGCCTGAAACGCAGCCGTGCTGCGCTGGATGCAGATTCCAGGATAGAGAGTCCAGATTCCCGCTGTTCTTTACAGAATTCAATGATCAGGATGGCATTTTTTGTCGACATTCCGATGAGGAGGATCATCCCCACCTGGGCAAAGAGATTATTTTCTATTCCCAGGTGGGGATGATCCTCCTCATCGGAATATCGACAAAAAATGCCAT
>CAYWMZ010000124.1:0-6690 GCA_964459485.1 uncultured Desulfocapsa sp.
GCAACAGTTCTGATCAGCGGGGAGTCGGGTACCGGTAAAGAGGTGCTGGCCCGTTTAATCCACCACCACAGTCCACGCCGCAGAGAGGCCTTTGTGGGGCTCAACTGTGCAGCCATTGCAGAAAACCTTATCGAATCAGAACTCTTTGGTCATGTAAAGGGTGCCTTCACCGGGGCTCACAGGGAGCATCAGGGACGGTTTCAACGGGCCGATGGCGGGACGCTGTTTCTCGATGAAATCGCAGAATTGGTTCCGGAGATGCAGGCAAAGTTTTTAAGGGTTCTCCAGGAAAAGACGGTGGAGCGGGTGGGGGGGCATGGTGAGGAGGAGGTGGATGTACGCATCATTGCAGCGAGTAATCGGAATCTCCACGAGGCCACATCGCAGGGAAAGTTTCGTGAAGATCTCTACTACCGCCTCTCGGTGGTTCCCCTGGAGCTGCCTCCCCTGCGTGAGCGTAAGGAGGATATTCCGGCCCTGGTGCAGCTGTTTTTAAAGAGACACGAGGCACCACCCGAGGTGGGGGTGAGTGCAAATGGCCTTAGAAAACTGCAGAACTACGAATGGCCCGGAAATATCAGGGAGTTGCAGAATGTGGTGGAACGCAGCCTGATTCTGCGAACGGGGCCCGTGATTGGGGAGGGTGATATTCTGCTCTCCCAGGCAGAAGCACCATCCACAGCCGGATCGTTCCAGCTACCGGCACAAGGGATTTCGCTTCCCGAAGTGGAAAAATCCCTAATCCAACAGGCCCTGAAACGTTCCGGGGGCAATCGTTCCCAGGCCGCCCGTCTTTTACAGATTCCACGCCATGTCCTTATTTACCGTCTGGAAAAGTTTCATATCATCCTTTCATAGCTCTGTTTGGGGACTGTCTCAATATTTTTTGCCCCTTGCACCACTTTTTTGTGATCAGTCCTTGGTATGTTGCCTCTGTTTGCGATACACTCCTAGGAATACGATGGGAAATAATTCAAATCAGGGGGGTTAGATGGAGGTAAAGAGTAAATTTCATACACTAAAGGGGCGGATGCGTGTCCTGGTCTACTTTTCCGTTGGACTGGTTTTTCTTATGGGGGCCTTCTCCCTGTGGCGTCTCAGCATGTCGCAGAAACAGTATGTGGCCACCATCTCCTCCTCCGTTGCAATGCAGGAGAACCTTCAGAAAAACTTTAAGGCCTCAAGTCTGTTGGGTCGGATTCAGACCAATCTGCGGCTCTTTATGCAGTCGGCCAATCAGGTCGTCCTTGCCAATATCCGAAATGATGTGCAGGTACTGGCATCCAACTTACCTGCCAGTCAGGGTGCTGAGGTGAGTCATCTTCTTGAGATCGTGAATATCCTGGCCCTACGGATGGAAAGTTTGCAGAGCAACAATACTCAGATTCCCGAGGCCGAAACAAAACTCAGTGCTGATATCCTGTCCGCTCAGCGAGTCTTTTCAAATAGTACTTTCTCCAACGTTTTTCCCCTCTACAGTAAAGGGATTCGCAGCCATCAGGAGATCTATGTTGCCTCTCTACTCTCTGGGCGTATTGCACAGATAGAGTTGGCCCAGAAAAAGCTGAGTAATATCCTAGCGGAAATCGATGAAAAACTTGCCCTCATTCAAAAAAGGCTTCCCTCGGAACAGCAGGATTATGTTCGCCAGCTGCGGGATGATTTCTACTGGCTCGATGAGGCTGGAAGCACTGTGGCCGCCATTCGGGTCGTCACCCTGAAGACCGAAAAGGATATAGTAAAGACCGTAAGTGCCCTGGAAGATGCCACCGCCCGGGATTCTCTGGACAAAAATTCGGTATCTTTCCAGCTGATGAAGCAGGGCCTGGATATGGCCCGTAAGAATGCCCTATTTCTCATTGTGGTGATGTTACTTTTGGCGGGCCTCTTTATCCTCACCAGTGTCTATATCAGTCGCAATATGATCCAGCCCCTGGTGGACTTTGTGGATCTGCTGCGTAAACTGGGCCGGGTTATGGCCGGTCTGCGGCAGGGTGGCAACACGGATGATGATCAGGTGCTGCGTTTAAGCGCCATTGGCCAGGACAGACGAGATGAGATCGGTGAAGTCGCTCGGGCCATTGAAGATATGCTGGCCCGTCTCCATGCCATCTCATTTTTTCGTCAGACCATTGAGGCGGATGAGTCTACGGCTGAAATCTACATTCGGCTGGCCCGGATCTTCACCAATAAGCTAGACCTTAAGTTGTTTGTGATTTTCGAGAAACTGCGGGGCCAGGATTCCATGGAACCGGCCTATTGTCAGCCCCAGGAATTGAGCGATGAGGTACCCGAGTTTTCCTTAGCTTGCAACTGTCGGGCTCAGCGTACCGGGACCATCGTGACCTCCTATGATGACCCGGATATCTGCTCCGTTTTTCCCTTTCCCGACTGCCTGGATCACTACTGTATTCCCATGATTGTTGGGGGCCATATCATCGGGGTGGTGCAGTTTCTTTTTCGGATGAGCCTGACGCCGGAAGAGCAGAAGGATATTCTGAACCGCATAACAGAGGCCAAGAATTTTATCGCCGAGACCTTGCCCGTTCTCCAGAGTAAACACCTGGCCGTAGAATTGGAGGAGATGGCCACCAAAGATCAGCTCACCGGTCTTTTTAACAGGCGTTATCTTGAGGCCTCTCTGGATCAGCTGGTGGCGGGTATTAAACGGCGCGGCAGCACCATGGGCATCCTGATGTGTGATCTTGATTTCTTTAAGAAAGTCAACGACACCCATGGTCATGATGCAGGAGATGCGGTTTTGAGCCAACTCGCTCAGGTGCTGCGCAATTCGGTGCGAGGTTCAGATTTGGTGATCCGCTTTGGGGGTGAGGAGTTTCTTATCCTCCTTGTGGACTGTGAGCCGGGCCGGGCCATGGCCGTTGCCGAAAAGATCCGCAGTGCCGTGGAGAAGTATAAATTCCAGGGTGCCGGCAAGACTATAGAAAAGACAACCAGTATCGGGGTTGCCGAGTTCCCCTTCAGCGAGGGCCAGGGCATATGGGAGGCCATTAAATTTGCCGATGTGGCCCTCTATAAGGCTAAAGGGAATGGTCGCAACCGGGTGGAAGTTTTTGACCCGGAAATGTGGGAGGAGTCCTCCTATTAGAAAGGGTGAAGAATATTCTTCAGTCTTATGAGGAATATTCTTCACTCCTGCCGTGGGCTTGCATCGTCTTCAAACTGCTTATTCTTTAAGTTTCTCCTGGTATCGGCCTTTTATTTCTCTACGTCGCTGCTCTGCCTTTCTGGCACATAATCTGCATGTTAGACAGATAGTTACTCTGTCTGTCACTTTTTATGTCATTGAGAACAGGAAACGATGAAAAAACTGCTCTTCTCTGTATGTCTCAGCCTGATCGTTCCGGGCTTCACTGTATCTTTGGCCTCAGCCGCAGATCCGGTTAGCCTTGAAACGTATTTGAGCCAGGCCCTTCAGGGCAATGATGCCCTGCTGAGGGCAAAGGCAGAATTTTCCCGGAGTAGTGAGAAGCGTCGTCAGGCAGGCACCCTGCCCGATCCCAAGCTTGCCGTTCAGTACTATCTCCAGCCGGTGGAGACCAGAACCGGGCCTCAAAACGCATCCATCGGCATCAGCCAGTCCCTGCCCTGGTTTAATAAACTCAGTTTGCAACGCAGCAGGAGTGATTATGATGTTGCCATTGCCGGGGCTAGACTGGCTGTCGTGGAACTTGATGTGGCCCGGCAGGTCAAAGAGGTCTATATCGAGTATGGATTCCTGGGGTGTGCGCAGCAGACCATTGCCGATAACCTGGAACTGTTGCGCTATCTTGAAGGGGTGGCTAGAAGCCGCTATTCTGTTGGGAATACAACTTTTTTTGATGTGTTGAAGATCCAGATAGAGATGGCCAGATCTCAGGAAAAGGCCTCGGCCCTGGCCGATCTGGCCCGTCCCCTGATGGTGCGGATCAACAGCCTGCTCGGTACCGAGGCAGAACGGGCCCGGCCCATCCCCGACAGACTACCGCAGGTAATTCTTGGCAGTGATGAAGAGAGTATTCATGCCCTGGCCCTCAGCAATTTTCCCCTGTTGCAGGATGGCAGGCAGCGTATTGCCAGAGCCCGGGTAGCCAGGGATCTTGCCGAAAAAGATTTTTATCCCGATTTTAACCTCTCCATAAAGACTATCTTCACCGGGGCCGCCGAGTTCGGTGATCCCCCTGACAGCGGTACCGATCCTGTGATCGTTGGCATCACCATGAATCTCCCAGTTTTTCGGTATCGACGTTATGGTCGGGTTGCAGAAGAAGAGGCCTCCATCCGTTCGGCCCAGTCTTTACAGGCGGGGCAGACCCGTGCCCTGAGAGCTGCCATAGAGAAGAACCTCTATGCTTACCGTGAGGCTCAACGCAAATTTTTTCTGTACCACGATGAGCTTCTTCCCAAGGTAAAGCAGCAGCTTGAGGTTGCCGTGAATGGTTTTCAGAGTGGTACCAGCACCATTCTGGAACTTATGGATGCAGAACAGAATTTACTCACCTTCGAGCTTGCCGAGAGCAGGGCCAAGGCCGACCGGGCCTTGGCTGTGGCCAGACTTGAGTCCCAGGCAGGTGCAGTTCTGGGTGAGTGGAAATAAGAGTTGTATTGTCTACTGGACAGCCGGGCCTGTGTGCCGTTGTTCTCCATTAAGAAAAAAATGAGGATTTGACTAATGGGTATCGTAACAAAATTGAAACTGAGTATCAGCGGCCTCTTTCTGTTCTTCTTCCTGAGCAGTGGTATTGCCCTTGCGGCCCCCCAGACCACTTGTCCGGTCATGGGGGGTGCTATCAATAAGGAGTTGTATGCGGATTATAAAGGCGAACGGGTCTATTTCTGCTGCATGGCCTGTGCACCACAGTTTAAAAAGGATCCTGAAAAATACCTGGAGAAGATGAAGGCCGCAGGTCAGGAACCTGAAAAAATAGAAGTAAGTAAATAGAGGAAGGAGAGTATGCAGGCTTCCCCCATTCGTTTTTTTATTGTGCTCTTCTCCTGTTTGTTGTTGCAGACGGCCCTGGTCCAGACTGCTGATTCCAGTCCGGAAACTGTCTGGACCTGCTCCATGCATCCCCAGATCCAGCTGCCGGAACCCGGCCAGTGTCCCATCTGCTTTATGGATCTTATTGAGGTGAAGAAGGAGAGTGGTGAAGATAGGGCAAGCCTGCGTCAGATACGCTTTGACAGCCGGGCCCAAAAGCTTGCTGAAGTTGAGGTGCAGGCCGTGGGCTATGGCGATGCCAGGATCGAGATCCGCATGGTGGGTAGGGTGGATTACGATGAAACCCGGGTGGCTACCATCACTTCCTGGGTCAATGGTCGGATAGACAAGCTCTTTGTGGACTATACCGGATCACGGGTGGAGCGGGGCCAGCCCATGGTTAAGGTGTACAGTCCCGAGTTGATCACCGCTCAGGCCGAACTGATTCAGGCCTCAGAGGCCCTGAAACGCACCGAGGCTTCTGGAAATGAGATTATCAGAAAAATGGCGGCCAGAACCCTTGTCGCCAGCCGTGAAAAGCTGCGCCTCCTTGGACTTGCCGATAAACAACTCACGGCCATTGAACAACAGGGCAGGCCCACCGATCACATCATCCTCACCGCTCCGCAGTCCGGTGTTGTCATCAAAAAAGATGTCAATGAGGGGATGTACGTCAAGACCGGGAGCCCCATATACACCCTGGCCGATCTTGACCGGGTGTGGGTGGTTCTTGAGGCCTACGAGTCGGATATTGAGGCCATCGCCCTGGGGCAGCAGGTGCGTTTCAGTGTGGAATCCTATCCCGGAAGACCTTTTCAGGGTGAGGTTGCCTATATCGATCCACTGGTGAATCCGGTAACCCGGACAGTTCGAGTGCGTCTTAATGTGGATAACAGTGATGCGAAACTAAAGCCGGGTATGTTTGTGCGGGCCGTCTCTTTGGTGGCCCAGGTGGGCAACAGTAAAGATCGGCCCCTGCTGATTCCGGCGTCTGCGCCACTTGTCACCGGGAAACGGGCCCTGGTCTATGTCCAGCTGCCGGGTGAGCCGGGAGTCTATGTGGGGCGTGAGGTGATACTCGGCGCTAGACGGGGCGAATTCTATCAGGTGAAGCATGGTCTTGAAGCAGGAGAACTGGTGGTTACCCGGGGTAACTTCAAAATCGATTCTGCCATTCAGCTCCAGGCCCGTCCCTCCATGATGAACCCCTACTTTGTGAAGGCCGGGGCAAAAGACAGCTCTCCTCCCGTCCTCTTTCTCTCCCGTCTCAAGCTTCTTAATGATGAGTTTGTCCTTTTTTCAAAAGCCCAACACGTAGGAAACAGGGAGCAGTGGCAGGCCAGCGTGAAGAAATTTGCCGGGATTCTTGAGAATATCAGTGATGAAGGACTTCAGGGCCAGGAAAAATTGGGCTGGCGGGAACTCTCCATGCTCCTTGGGAGTGATATGTTACTTCTGGCTGAGGCGGAAAACCGAGTAGAGACGGAACGGCTCTATGGGGTTATGGCCGACCATTTTTATCAGCTCCGGCAGCTTTTTCAATTGCCTGATGTGGAGGACAAGGTTTTGGGGACATCCGCTTTACGGGGACAGGTCAGTGCTCTTCTTGTTCCCTATCTGAAACTTCAGAAAAGTCTTGCCGCCGATGATTTTGAGGCTGCTGTAAAACAGGGTCAGCTTCTCTTTGAAAGGGTGACAGAGATTAGTTC
>CAYWMZ010000125.1:0-6637 GCA_964459485.1 uncultured Desulfocapsa sp.
GGGAGTCCATAAGTTGCCCACCCTACGTCTCCGGCCCTTCTGGTTTTAAAAAACTTCTTGAAACAAGTACGTCCGTACTGGTCATCCGTTTCGATATGCAGTCATGTTCATTGCTGGGGGAGGAACGTCCCCAGGTCATGCGCATCCTGCACGAACTTGTTGCCACTATTGAGTTAGAGGCAAAACAACTTGGTTTTCCCGATGCTGCCGGATTTGCCGGAGGTTCCTGCAAGGCAAGCTTTTGCATGGATAAACCGGATTGCAGTGCCATACCAAAGGACGGGAAGTGTCGTTATCCCAGGCAGGCACGACCATCTCTTTCCGGCTATGGGGTGAATGTGGGAAAACTGCTGGAATCCGCTGGTTGGCCCGGAACTCTATTTGATCCGGAAGATGAAATGTCCTGGGTTGTCGGGCTTGTTCTTTTGTAGTCTGGATTTGAATTTTTTCTGAAAATACCTCCAAGACCTTACACGCTTTTTGAATTTACCAAATGCATTTCTGATTAGCATCGAAACTCAGCTTTGCTAAACCGGAGCTATTCCGTGTCCATTACATGGGATGCCATAAACCCCTCCTTGGGAGCTCAGCTACAGCCGTCCTGTCCACAGATGCCCAAATAATGGATCCGAAACAGCTTCTTCCCAAAAGTGGCCAAACTGAGGATTCGTGGTAATTGAAAATCCGTGTTGATATTCAAGACCGAATTCAAACTTCAGGGTTTGCCATAACTCCTTCTATTCCATTCAGTCTTCTGTAATCTCAACTTTGTGCTCACCATCGACCCCACCCCCCAGGACAGCATATAGGTTCACCCGGTTGACCAGTTTGGCCAGCCGGAGCGCAATAAGCACTCGCTGCTGCGCGTAAAGGGAGCGTTGCGCATCAAGGACGCCCAGGTAATCGTCAATACCTTGCTCGTAGCGTTTATCTGCGAGGGAGTATGTTTTTTCGGTCGTATTGACAAGCGACTGCTGGGCGGCGATCTGTTCATCGATAGTTCCCTGCACGGCAAGAGCATCGGCCACTTCCTTAAAAGCCGTCTGAATGGTTTTTTCATATTGAGTCAGAAGAATCTTCTGATCGGTTTTACTGACTCGAAGTGCGGCCCAGACGCGGGCATCAAAGATCGGCATGACAATCTGCGGAGCAAAGTTCCAGATATCAGTACCCGAACTGAAAAGACTGGACAGGTCGTCACTTGCAGTTCCTATCGAGGAGGTCAGCGAAATTCGGGGAAAAAAGGAGGCCCGGGCTGCTCCAATCAGAGCGTTAGAACCTTGCAGGCGATATTCAGCCGCCATGATATCAGGTCTGCCCAGTAGAACTTCAGAGGACAGGCCTGGAGAAATTTCTCTGGGTGGAATAACGCTACTCAGGTCGATGGGTAGCAGATCCTCCGGCACCGGTGAACCGGCAAGAAGATTCAGTCCATTTTGATCCTGGGCGATACCCTGAATAAAGCCGGCAATATCTCTTTTGGCGGCATCGACACGGATACTGGCCCGCTGCAGATCCAGTTCCGTTGCCACCCCGACATCATAACGACACTTTATGAGATCATAGTTGCCTTGCAAGGCAACAAGCGTCTCCCGGGCCAGCTTCAGATTTTCCCGATCCTTGGCCAGGACCAGATACACCCGGGCGACCTCGGAGGTTAGTGTTATCTGCGCACTGCGCCGGGCCTGTTCTGTTGCCAGATATTCATCAAGGGCGCGTTCGCTCAGGCTGTGGATACGGCCGAAAAAATCGATCTCCCAGGAGGCGACCCCGAGATTGACACTGTACTGTTCCAATATTCTCGAATCACCTGGAGCAATCAGGTCAGAGGACAACCGCTGTTTGCCTCCTGCCCCTGACGCATTAACTGCTGGAAAGAGTTCCGCCCGCTGCACACCATACATGGCATGCGCCCGTTCCACATTGAGGGCGGCAAGGCGAAGATCACGGTTGTTTTCCAAAGCCATGGCAATAATTTTCTGAAGGTGTTGATCCGGGAAAAACTCCTTCCGACTTAATTCCGATACTGCTGTTTTCCTCGCTTCATCCTGACTGTGGTTGTAGGCCGCACCCTGTGGCCACTCGTGCGGGACAGGGGCATCGGGTCGTGAATATTCAGGGGCCAGAGAACAGCCGCCGACAAGCAGGCTGGTTCCAGCCAGCAGAATTAAAAAATGTTTATTCATCTTCTTGCCCTCCTGAGGAAATTTCCTCAACATGGGTCATATTTACTTTTTTCCTGTGTTTGCCAAGCGCCATATAGATCATTACATAAAAAAGCGGTGCAAACAGGGTGACCAGAAAGGTTGAGGTCACCACTCCTCCAAGCACGCCGGTACCGATGGCTCGTTGCGCACCTGATCCGGCACCGGTGGCCAGAGCAAGAGGCACGACCCCGAAGCCAAAAGCCAGAGAGGTCATAACGATGGGCCGCAGCCGAAGTTTCGCGGCCTCGAGGGTCGCTTCGATCAGGCCAACACCCTGATCAACCTTGGCCTTGGCAAACTGGACGATAAGAATGGCATTCTTGGTGGTCAGACCCAACGTGATCAACAGGCCGATCTGAAAATAGACATCATTGGGCATTCCTCTCTGGCTTGAGGCAATAACCCCGCCGATAACTCCCAGTGGCATGGTCAGCAGAATGGCAATGGGAATTGGCCAGCTTTCATAAAGAGCGGCCAGGCAGAGAAAGATGGCAAAGACCGAAAAAGCGTAAAGTAGAGGTGCCATGGAACCTCCCTGCCGTTCCTGGTAGGAAAGCCCGGTCCAGTCATAGCCTATTCCCTGCGGCAGCTTGGAGATGAGTTCTTCCATGGCCGCCATGGCCTCTCCCGTACTATGGCCAGGCGCGGGTTCACCCCAGATATTGATCGACGAAAAGGCGTTAAAGCGCTCCAGCTTGGGTGAGCCAATGGCCCAGCGACCGGTGGCGAACGAGGAAAAGGGCACCATCTTGCCCGTGGTGTTGCGGACGTAGAGTTTTTCCAGATCCTGCGGCAACATCCGGTACGGAGCATCTACCTGGGCAAAGACCTTTTTGACCCGGCCGGCCTGAATAAAGTCATTCACATAGGCACTGCCGAAGGCAGCCGAAATGGTGTTATGAATGGAGTTGATGGGAATTCCCAAAGCCCCGGCCTTATCCCAGTCAACATCAATGTGATATTCGGCCACATCATTCATACCGTTAGGACGAACCCTGACCAGGCGAGGATCCTGGGCTGCCATGCCAAGTAACTGGTTACGGGCCGCCATCAGTGTCGCATGGCCCAGGCCGCCGCGATCCAACAGTTGCAGGTCAAAACCGGTGCCGATGCCAAGTTCGATGACCGGTGGCGGAGGAAAGGCAAAAAGCATGCCCTCTTTCATTTGTGAAAATGCCTTCATGGCCCGACCGGCAACGGCATTTACTTTCAGATCCGGTCGCTGGCGCAACTTCCAGTCCCTGAGCTTGACAAATCCCAGGGCCATATTCTGCCCCTCACCGGCAAAACTCATACCCGCAACCGTGATAAGTGACTCAACCGCCTCTTTTTCCTGATTGAGAAAATAATCTGTTACTTTAGCCATGACCGCCTCGGTCTGCTCCAATGTCGCCCCGGATGGCAGCATGCCCATAACCATCAGGATACCCTGGTCTTCATCGGGAATATAGGATGTGGGCATGCGCTGAAAGAGGTAGCCCATAGTTGCGACAATGAGGACAAAAAGGAAAATGTAGCGTAATTTTTTGGCCAGCACCCGGCCAACCAACCGCACATAGAGATCCCTTGCCCAGAAAAAACTCCGATCGAAGACACGGAAAAAAGGGCGGAGAAACCAGATTGCTCCATCTGAGGGCTGGTGTCCTTTGGGAACGGGTTTAAGCATGGTGGCACAGAGTACCGGAGTCAGCACCAAGGCAACCACCACTGAAAGCAGCATGGACGAGATAACAGTCACGGAAAACTGACGGTAGATAACCCCAGTGGAACCGGGAAAAAAGGCCATGGGGCCAAAGACTGCGGACAGGACAAGACCGATACCGATCAGGGCACTGGTGATCTGATCCATGGATTTGGCCGTGGCCTCTTTGGGTGAAAGGCCTTCCTCGGCCATGATCCGCTCCACATTTTCCACTACCACGATGGCGTCATCTACCAGCAGACCTATGGAGAGTACCATGGCGAACATGGTCAGCATATTGATGGAAAAGCCGAACAGCCCAAGAATACCGAAGGTTCCAAGCAACACCACCGGCACTGCGATGGTGGGGATCATGGTGGCCCGAAAGGTTCCCATAAAAAGATACATGATAATAAAAACCAGCAACATGGCTTCGCCCAGGGTTTTTACCACCTCTTCGATAGCCACCTTGGTAAAGGGAGTCGTATCGTAGGGGTAAATAACCTTCAATCCGGGAGGAAAATATTTACCCATCTCCACAAGTTTTTGTTTGACCGCATTGGCCGTGTCCAGCGCATTGGCACCGGCAGCCTGGCGAATGGCCATGGCGGCGGCCGGTTTGCCGTTATACTTGGCGATAATGTCACTTCGTTCCGTACCCAGCTCGGTGCGGCCGATGTCGCGCACGCGAACCACAGAGCCATCAGGATTTGTGTGAATGGGAATGGCTCCAAATTCCTCCGGGGTCTGGAGCATATGCTGGACAATGATAGATGCGTTCAGACGTTGCCCTTTCATGGCCGGTGTCCCACCCAACTGGCCAGCGGAGACCTCAACATTATAGGCCCTGAGCGCCAGGATGATATCCTCCATGGTCAGGCCGTAACTGGTCAGTTTGTCGGGATTGACCCAGATCCGCATGGCATACTGGGAGCCAAAATTCATCACTTCTCCGACACCTGGCACCCGGGAGAGAATCTTTTCCAGGTTGGACTGGGCATAGTCGCGCAGGGCGTTGCCGTCCATGCTGCCGTCTTCGGAGGTCAGGCCTATAATCATCAGGTAGTTCCGGGTGGATTTACTGACCTTAACACCTTGGCGCTGGACGACATTGGGGAGACTTGCCATGGCGAGTTGCAGCTTGTTCTGCACCTTGGACCAGGCAATGTCCGGATCAGTGCCCGGCGCAAAGGTCAGCTCGACCCGGGAGGCGCCCGACGACGAGCTGGTACCGGAAATGTAGAGCATATTGCCCAGGCCGGTCATCTTCTGTTCAATAATCTGGGTCACCGTATTTTCAACGGTCTCACCCGAGGCTCCCGGAAAAAAGGAATCAATGGCTATAGCCGGCGGAGCGATGGGCGGATACTGCGAAATGGGCAGGTTATAAATTGCCAGGCCACCGGCGGTCATCATGATGATGGCGATGACCCAGGCAAAAACCGGGCGTTTTAAAAAGAATCTGGATAACATCACTCCCCTCCTTTACCGTTATTTTGGGGTGGTGCACCCGGGCCGCCTGCTGTGGGGCCATGCCCGGATTGCGAGGGGTCAAAAGGAGTAGCCTGGACAGGTGTGCCCGGACGCAGCATCACCAATCCCTCGACAATGACCCGGTCGCCGGGGGCAAGACCAGCTGTAACCAGCCATTTATCACCGATGGCCCGGTCTAGGGTGAGAGGGCGAAAAGCGGCCTTACTGTCACCATCAACAACCAGGCAATAGGGATTCCCCTTAGGATCACGGGAAACCCCTTGTTGTGGAATTAAGATAGCCTGCTCATTGACACCTTCTTTGATAACAGCCTGCACGAACATTCCAGGCAGCAGGACGCCATCCGGATTGGGAAAAAGAGCACGTAGAGTGACTGAACCGGTAGTCTTATCCACGGTGATGTCGCTGAACTGTAAAATACCTTCCAGCGGATAGGGGCTTTGGTCTTCAAGGATGAGTTTGACCTTGTTCTGCTCCTCTCCCTGCGACTTGAGGAGCCCTTTGCGTAAACGACTTTTCAAGCGGAGAAGATCAACAGTGGATTGGGGAACATCCACATACATCGGATCCAGTTGTTGAATGGTGGCCAGGGCAAGGGGCTGGTAGGCCGTGACAATGGCGCCCATGGTTACATTGGACATGCCGATGCGGCCTGTGATGGGTGCCGTAATTTTGGTATATTGCAGATTTATCCGGGCTATCTTCACCTGGGCCTGCCAGGAGGCAATCTCCGCCTCTGCCTGTTTGACAGCCGAGACAGTATCATCATAGGCCTGCTGACTGACCGCTTTATTGGTAAGTAACGCCTTGTACCGTTCAGCTCGCAAACGAAGCGGCGACAGATTGGCCTTGGCTCGACGGAGAGCGGCTTCGGTATTATCCAGTGCTGCCTTAAACGGTGCGGGATCAATCCGATAGAGCACCTGTCCTGCCTTGACATCAGTTCCTTCCTCAAATAAGCGTTCAAGGATAAGACCGCTGACCTGGGGCCGAATTTCTGCGATTCGATAGGCTGCGGTGCGGCCAGGCAGCTCCGTGGTTAACATGACCTTTCCGGTCTGCACCGTCACCACAGACACTGCCGGCGGTCCCATCTGAGATGGCTCTTGTCTGGAGGGACGGTCGCAGGCTGCCAGTGAAAGAGTGATTGCCAAGGCTGTTGCAAGCAGACCCTTTTGCATAATTTTACATACAACTTCATTACATTGCATCATACATCCTCCAGATGTGTAGACGAATAAGAACATTTGAGTTT
>CAYWMZ010000126.1:0-6609 GCA_964459485.1 uncultured Desulfocapsa sp.
GTTTTGGGTTCTTGTGTGGGCATGTTCACCGGGGTTCACTGGTTTGTACTGCGTTATGTATTCTTTGAAAAAAATAGTGTTAAAAGAGTATCACTGTTAACAGTATGTCATGGAAACGGTGTCCAGGTCAAAAAAACTAATTTTGTGAATGACCTGTTATTTTGTCGATCCGGGTGGCGTTGCCTCTACTCGAGGAGTTGCACTACAGGGAGAGATATCCTGAAGGTTGTACCCATATTGGCAACACTTTCAAGCTCTATTGTGCCATGGTGCTTTGTTACCAAATCTTTCACGATGGAGAGGCCAAGGCCTACTCCGCTGGCTTTAGTGGTAAAGAGTGGTTCAAAGATAATCGCCTGCTTTTCTAAGGCAATTCCATGTCCGGTATCACTCACCTCCACCTGAATAGTGTTATCTGCACTTACCTGACGGCTTCGCACACTGAGTGTGCCGCCATCGGCCATGGCCTGCTGAGCGTTGAGGATCAGGTTGTAGAAAATTCGTTCCACCTGGGAGCGGTCACACTGGATAGGAGGTAGCGTATCATCTAGTTGCATCTCAACGACAATATTCTCAGGGAGGGTAGAGGCGGTCATCATTTGCTGGAGCAAGGTATTGAGATCCTCAGTGCCGAAAACGGGAATATTTTCCCGGGAGAAGTCAAGAAGGTCATTAATTATCCTGATGGCTCTATTTATTTCAACTTCCATAAGGGTGATATGTTCACAGAATCGGACATCGGTGTTGGCATCACATATGAGGTTTAGAAAGTAGATAGAGTTGCTGATGGCACCCAGAGGATTGCGAATGTCATGGGCCACACTGCCGGAAAGTTGTCCAATTGTGGCGAGTTTTTCCTGACGCAGGAGTTGCTGCTCGTTGTGCTGTAGTTCTTTGCGCATACTGTTAAAGCTGTGGGTCAGATCACCTAGTTCATCATCGCTTATGGTTGGAACGTCTGTGAGCAGGCGGCCCGTTGCCATTTTGTGGGCGGCATCAGCCAGCAGGATTACCGGTTGGGCCAATTTTTTTGCACTTCTTTGGGAGATGAAAATGGCCGCAGTAAACATGGTGGCCAGCAGCAGGAACAGGGCAACGGCAATGTACTTTTCCCGGCTTCTAGCCAGGGCAGATTGCCTCTCCTGCTGTGCATTGAGGGCATCCGTAAGCGTGGCCATCAGTTTGCTGATTTTTTTTATCAAGGGAACCGTCTCTGTTGCCATCAGGTGACGGCTTACGTTCCAGTTACCGGATTTTCTGATAGCGATACTCTTGCTGGCGCTCCTTTCAAGGGCCGTGAGCTCTCGTTGAAAAGAGCGGCTTAGTAGTTTGAAACCCTGGGTCTTTGAATCAATGCGGTTTAGGTTGGCGATGGTATCTTTTAACTTCGCAAAGGTACTATGAAATCGGCTTTCCTGGCCGATTTTTCCACGGAAGAGTATTTCCTGGAGTAGCTCTTTTAGCTGACAATAGAGAATAACAGTGTTGTGGACAGTGTTGCCATCATCACTGAGATGGGCAGCCCCCAGTTGGCCCTGGTCTGATTCAAGGAGGCTGCGACTTATGTTGTCCATGGTGTGGAGAATGGGTTCCGTTTCAAAACGGTGAATGACTCGTGCCGGTTCGTTGCCAGGGGTGTTGGCAATTTCAAAGACCCACCACTGGGACTCCTTGAGCTCTGCCAGGAGCAGGTTCAGTTCCTGCATCTGTTTTGCAAATCCCGGGATCTGTGTTGCCCGGCCCAGTTTTCGTAATTTTTCCTGCGCCGGGTCGATATCTGTCTTCCAGATCCGGTACCAGTCTGTCCTGAAAGATTCGTCGTTGAGGCTGACCCAGCCCCGCATATTGGCCAGTGAATGCTGGACTCCGCGCAGGATAGTGCCGCTTGACTGAAAGAGGGGAATGGTATTGCGGGACAGGGCCTGCATGTTTCTGGTGAGTAGGACACCTGTCACAAGAGTGAGAAGAAGGGCTGCTGCTCCAATGGCCGCTATGCTGATATGTGACCACAGTAGATATTTGAAAAAACTATGCCGGGGAACCCCTGAATCTGTGAGCTGTTTCTCCATATCTGTTACCTGCTGCGAGGAGTAGTTTCTCTCTTTGGCTGCGTCGTGAGGAAAGAGAGCAGGCTGACAAGCTGCTGCTCAAGGATTGAGGCCTGTTGGAACACGTCTGACGGGAACTTTCGGCCGGGGAAGTAGCTCTCTCGTGGCTGCCTCCTTGAGCTTGAGCGTTTGTGGAGAAAATCGAGCCGGGCCACTACCAGAGAGGCCATATCGAAGACATCACTGGGGGGGATGTTTTCCTGCTCGATGCTTCCGATATCGATCTCCAGGATCTCCATTCCCTTGGCCTGGTAGATCTGGTTGATGAGTTGCAGGCAGGTGTAGAGTCTGTAGTAGACATCAAGGGGGCGTTTATCTTTCTCATAGGGTGCTTTTTTCGGAATATGGATAGCTTCCGGGAAATCGGTCAGCATATTCGATGCATAGCTAATGCCAAGGTTGACTACTCCATACACTTCTTCAGGGGCAAAGCGTCTTTCAAGGAGGGCGTTGAGGTGGCGGTTGACTGACATGGTAGCCATAAAGACGTCAGAGGGGGTGATTCCTTTTTGCACCTTGAGTACCGGGTGAGTTATTTGCAAGTCAAACTCCATGCTCACATTATGGAGGGCCCGCAGTGCCTCAATGACCATTAGACGTAATTCCGTGGGGCGTATTTCTCGATCGGGCAAAGGGGGCGTAGGGGTGTCCCGGCGGATACGTTCAAAGGAGAGGCGGTTGGCCCTAATGGCAAGGGTTCGCACCTGGAAGTAGACGTCATGGGGTGCTGCATTGCTGATCTTGATGTCCAAAGCCTCCGGTTCCCGGATACCCATATGGCGGCTGAGCCTGTCAATCATCTGTTCCACTCGCTGCAATTCAATAAAGACATCGGCTGGGGTTACCGCTGAACTATTCGTAGTTGGGTCCGGTGGTTGGGCCAGGGCAGCCCCTGGGCAGAAGAAGATAGACAGTGCTGTAAGAGTGGTGGCAAGGAGGGCTAAGGAGCAGGAAAACAGATTTCTGAGCCGGATGAGGCGTTGCGAAAATGCGTTAGGGAGCAGGAAAAAGAGGAAAATGCTCAAATGAAGACGAACCATGTCTATACCTCTTGCTTGGGGGGGGGCGGAAATGCGGGCTAGCTGTTTTCAGCATTCACCGGTAGTTCTATTATAAATTTGGCCCCTTGGCCAGGTTTTGATTCCAGGAATATCTGCCCTTTGTGTCTATCAACGATGATACCGTAGCTGATGGACAATCCCAGTCCTGTGCCCAGGTCTCGGGTGGTGAAGAAGGGATCAAAGATATGCTGTTTGACATCTTCAGGGATTCCGGGGCCGTTGTCCTCCACCTCAATGATAATTTTCTTACCATTTCGGGCGCTGCGTAGAATGATACAGGGTTTGTCCTGGAGCTCCGATTCTGCAAGGGAGGCGGCGCTGTTTTTGACAAGATTGAGAATGACCTGTTCGATTTCCACGGCTACGCAGTTAATGGAGATGGGATTCTGGGCGTACTCTCTGACTATTTCAATATCTGTGATATTGTATCGCTTTTTCATATCGTAGTCACTCCGGGCCAGGAGCAGGGCCTTATCCAGCAATGTGGCAAGGTCGCTTACGGCAAAATTGCCCCGGCGGGGACGACTGAACTCCAGTAGGCTCTGGACAATATGGGTGGCGCTGAGGGCCGATTTGTGAATACCTTCCAGGAAGAAGTCCAGTTCATTGTCTTTGAGATAATTTTGCAGGGCCTCAAGATCAACTCCATGGGCGGCAGCCTTCTCAAGACTGCTGGTGTTATCCGCTGAGAGCCCCATGGCCACGAGTTGCTGGGATTGGAGGATGGCGGATAGAGGGGTGTTGATCTCATGGGCAACTCCTGCGGCAAGACCAGCGATGGTGGCCAGTTTCTCGTTGATAAAGAGCTGTTCCGCCATGTTCTCCCTTAGGGTAATATCGTTGTATTGGGCGATGGCATTGCTTACTCGTCCCGCATCATCTTTTATGGGGAAGATGGTTATCTCCACAGTTTTGTCGAGTGCCTGCGGGGTGCCCGGCTTGCATTGTGGGGGATGTTTAAAGGAAACCTGAAATCTCCCCGTCTTTCCCTCCTGATAGACTTTTCTGATTGCTTTATTGTGTTCACGGAGAATGGGATCTTGAAGAAGGTTGTAGTTCTTCTCCTCCATGGTATCTGTATTGCAATGAAAGAGTTCCTGATAGGCCCTGTTGTATCGGATTCCTGTCCCCTTGGAATCGGTTATGCATGTGGCAAACGGGGTCTGTTCAATAATGCTCGAGAGAAAAAGTTCTGAGTTTCTCAGGTCTTCTTCGGCCTGTCTGCGCTCATCCACCTCCTGACGCAGCTCCTGCGATTGAATGGCCAGCCGTTTCTGGAGACGATAAATCTTGAGGTGGTTCTCAATCTTTACCAGGAGTTCTGCGGGCTGAATGGGTTTGGTGACATAGTCGATCCCTCCGGCCTCCATGGCCTCAACCTTGAGATCGGTGCCCCCATGTCCGCTTAAAAAGATAATAGGGATTCCCGCTGTTCTGGGGGCAGATTTGATATGACGACACACCTCGATTCCGTTCATACCGACCATCTTAAAATCCAGCAGGATCAGCTCTGGAGCCCTTTTCTCTATCATCTGCAGGGCACTGGGCCCCTCGGTTGCACTCTGTACCTCATAGCCGGGGAATTTAAGGATATCTGTCAATGACTTGAGGTTGGACATTTTTTCATCGACAGTCAAGGTCGTTCCGGGGGGGGGGGGGACTACTTGTTGCGATCACTTGCGTTCTCCTGACAGGTATGCGGGGGGTGGTGGTGCAACAGCCGTGGAGGTATCCCGAATGTGCTCGGGACAGGCACATTTCGGACTCCTTATTTAAAAGTATATGTGAGGAAGAAACAAAAATCAAATATCCTTATGCTTTATCTGATTGTATCCATGAATAGTATTGACTGTCTTGGATAGAGATTGTAGATTTTGGCGAAGTCGTTTTTCTTTTTCCGTCAGGCGTGTACTCTGCTTACGGGGAATTCTCCTTTAACTGTGGGATAGTTATGTCATCGGCCCTTGTTGATCAGAAGATGTATTGGGATGAACAGTTGTCCATCGCCCGGGCGGTGGCGTATCAGCCGGAGCCTTCTCTTGCCAAACTGCACCACGACATCCTGGAAGAGGTCGGACAGCGGCCGGGGCTGGAGTTGATAGAATATTTCCTGGGACTGATTCAGATCCCTGAAGAGGAAAAAGAGGAATATCTAAGATATGCGGGCTTAGCCACTGACCATGAGGGGCTGGTGGAAGAGACTCCGCAAAAGAGTATGGCCACCCCGGCCCTCCTTCTAGCGGACACTGTGGCCACAGGAGACTCCCCTACGGTACTGGCATTTCGGCAGACCTATACTACTGAGTATGGGGAAGCACCGTCTGCTCCGCTTATCGAGTACTTCCTGAAAAAGGTGCAGCACGTTCAGCAGAAAAAGAACGATGGTAAGGACAAAAGTAGCGGTGGAGAGGAAGAAAAACGGATTTTTGCAGAGAAGACAGCTTCTGGTTCCCACCCTACCGTATTACGCCTCCGTCAGGGTTATGCGGCCCGCTTTGGTGGCGTGCCCTCTGATGAATTGATCTTCCATTTTCTGGCAACAGTGCGGGGCAAGAGTGGACCTGTAGCCCTTGATCCTTCAGAGAGGGTGGAGGGGATTTCCGATTCCAGAGTGGTTTTTGCCAAGAGTGCCGCAAGACGCAATGTGGCTACCATCTTACAATTCGGGAAGATATACGAGAAGCTCTATGGCGAGCCGCCAGCCATAGAACTCATTGATGTATTTATTAAGAATCTCCCCAAAGCCGGAGATGAAACACTCTTTGAATCCACCGATACTCTTCTAGCATGAAGCGACAGGCCTGCCGCCTATGAAGGGGCTATTTTCCTGATTTATCAGGTGTCTTCTCCCAGGTAACCGGTTTCCCAGGCGGTCAGTTCCTCTTTTTCTCCTTCGTCAAGCATCTCTGCGACGGCATCAAGCAGGGGTCTGATATCCTCCTGGCCCAGTGTCTCTATGCGGACTCCAATCTTGGCAAAGGCATCTTTAACCAGGAGTGGTCCGGCCAGGCCCACCAGCTCCAGGAGCATCTGTTCCAGAGAATGGAGCAGAAAGCTTCTCTCCTCCTCTATCATGGGTGTTTTACTGGGAGCTTCGAGAAGAACCTTTGCCATAATCAGGCGGCAGGTGTGGGTCAGTGCGGCCAGTTCTGATTTTCCTGAGGCTGTAATGACCTCGGTGATGCTGCGTTTGCCGTCAAAGAGCATGGCGATTTTGAGGTCTTTGGTGCTCAGAGTCTCAGTTTGGCTCAGGGTGTCGGAGTCGATATGCAGGATACTGGTTCCAGCCGGAACCTTTTTTTTGATGATTTCAATATTCTTGGAGACCTTTTCGAGATGGGCCAGAATGGCGGCAATGTCAATACCTGCGGCCGGACTGTATGAACCCTGCTCATCTTCGGAGAATGTACACTCTATATCCACCCAGCCCATGCACTGTT
>CAYWMZ010000127.1:0-5703 GCA_964459485.1 uncultured Desulfocapsa sp.
TCTTGACTGACTATTCCATAATTCATGCCAAGTACCTCTTTCCTTAATTACGAGCCTTTCTCATAAGCTCTTCTTGACGATTTACCACACGATGTTCCTGAACAACAAACTACATCCACTCAAAAAATTCGACAAACCATCCGTAAAATAGTTTCAAAGACCTTTATTTCCAAACCCTTTCCTGTAACCGGAAAAGAGGATGGTATATTTTATTATAAAAACCACGTACTAGAGAAACCATACCAGTTAGCAGTATACGACAGATTTTTATCGATATGAAGCGCTTTTTTTATTTTTCCTAAAAAAATCAGAACGATATCACAAAAGAAACCGGAGGGAATCCGATTCATTCACTAAAACAGCAGTTTAACGCCAGCTACAAACATATACCAATTCCAGGTTCACAGCCACAAACTGGTCATACAAAAGTTATCCACATCCACCAGACCAAGGTCTGTCATCTTCAGATGGGGAATAACAGGAAGAGCCAGAAAACTCATTAGCATAAAAGGATCTTCCACTTGTACTCCTTGAACCTTTGCCACCCGAAGCAAAGCAGCAAAATTATCGGCCAACACTTCAGCATCAGCGCTAGCCATTAATCCCGCAACATCGAGGGGGAGTTTTGCCATGATTTCTCCGTCACAGACTATGGCCAGGCCACCTCCCTGCTGTACGATGCTGTTCACAACCACCTCCATATCGTGATCATTGGTACCGATTACCGTAATATTATGAGAATCATGTCCAACAGTTGAAGCTATGGCACCCTTTGACAGGCCAATCCCCTGTACGAACCCAAGTCCCATATTTCCAGTTGCCTGGTGACGTTCAATAACGGCAAGCTTTACAATATCACGGCTCAGATCTGACTCAACCAGCCCGTCAACACTCTCCATGGGGAGCTCAACAGAATCGGTGATCAGCTCATCCTTTTGTATACGAATAACCCTGGCCACCTTCCCTTCCGCCCGTATCTGAAATGAGAGTCGATCAAGGGCAACATGTACTGAATCAAAAACCGCTGGATACTGAGCTCTTTGTTTCTGTTTCACACCATCAACAAAAAATGACGCCTCACCATTTAACATTCCGCCATAAAACACATCTTTCACTCGAATATCTTTTAAATCATCGAAAAGAACCAGATCGGCACGATACCCAGGGGCCACTGCCCCCCTACCCCGCAAACGAAAATAGTTAGCAACATTAAGAGTAACCATCTGAATGGCTGTTATCGGGTTGAGTCCCAGGGATATTGCCTTGCGAAGGATTCGATCCAGATGCCCATCCCGAAGCAGTTCATCGGGATGACAATCATCTGTTACCAGCAAACATCTGTGACTGTTTTTTTCAGTAACCACTGGCAACAACCCTTCCAGGTTTTTAGCTGCTGACCCTTCACGAATAAAGAGATACATTCCAGAAGAAAGCTTTTCCTGAGCCTCGGCAACAGTTGAGCACTCGTGATCTGACATAATACCACTTCCGATATAGGCTTGAAGATCCTTGCCACTCAGCCCGGGGGCGTGCCCATCGAGGGGAACGCGCATACGATCAGCCAGTTTGAGCTTCTCCATGACTCCTGGATCCTGAAAAAGAACACCTGGAAAATTCATCATTTCGGCCACCCCAATAACCTGAGGAATCTCAAGAATATGCTCAAGATCCACGGCCGACAACGTGGCCCCGGAGGTTTCGAGGTGAGTGGCCGGTACACAGGAAGGTGCCATGACATAGATAGAACAGGGCAAATCAGCACTTTCTTCAAGAATGTAGCGAATACCCTCCAAACCTGCAACATTTGCAATTTCATGGGGATCGCACACAACGGTTGTGGTGCCATGTGGGAGTACTGTTTTAACAAACTGCCGAGGACAGAGCATGGAGCTCTCTATGTGAATATGCCCTTCCATAAAGCCTGGACTCACATAGGCCCCCTTGCAATCAATCTTGCGCACCCCATCGTAGCTCCCTAAACCAACAATTGTATCACCACAAATAGCAACGTCCGTATCCAGAATCCCTCCACAGAAGACATCTACAACCTGACAATTCTTCAACACACAATCAGCAGGTTCCAGCCCCCGTGCCTGTTGATTCTGTTTTGAACTCTTTGAAACACTCTGCATTGTGACACCTCATAGCATTATCGTTTAGGGGTGAAGATCCACTTCCATACAATACATCGTATCGTAGCAGTACTATAACGGCTCAGTCGTTAAACACAAAAGACTTTTTCAGCACTACACCATTGCATCTAAAAGCCGAATCTGCTAAAAACCAGATGATGAAAAAGCTCAAAAAAGCAAGAGCCCCCATTCCTGAAATTCCTTTTGGCAGCTCTCTTGTGGACAGTCATTGCCACCTCGACATGGACGTCTACAACCCTGACCTGGAGGCCGTTCTCAAAAGGGCTAAGATCCAGGGTGTTCACTCCATAATCAGCATAGGTATCGATGAGGCAAGCTCTGCTGCTGCAATTGAAATTGCAAAAGCATATCCAATGGTAAAGGCAAGCGTGGGAATTCACCCCCATGACGTTGAAAACACGAACCATAAATCCTATCAACGCCTAAAAACACTTATCACTGAGAACAGAAAACATGTGATTGCCTACGGTGAAATTGGCCTTGATTACGCCAAACTCTATGCCGACAAAACGACGCAACGAAAGGTGTTTGACGAACAATTACAACTGGCAAAGGAGTTGAATCTGCCTGTCATCATTCATGACCGTGATGCCCACGACGATACTATGGAAATATTAGAGGCCAACGCCCCCTTTGCAAAGGGTGGAGTTATGCACTGTTTCTCTGGCGATATAAAGCTTGCAGAAAAAGTGCTGGCCCTCGGTTTTTATATCTCTATTCCAGGGGTGGTAACATTCAAAAACGGCAAGGATCTCCAGTCAGTTGTGAAAGAAGTTCCGCTGGAGTCCTTACTCATTGAAACAGATGGCCCGTTTCTGACCCCGGTACCCTGGCGCGGCAAACGAAATGAGCCTTCCTATCTACCCTATACCGCAGAAGCTGTGGCAATACTCAAAGAGACAACCATGCAGGACGTTGCCCTACAGACAAGCAGAAACGTGGAAAAACTCTTTGGCTACAGCATTTCCCTCACAGAAAAATGAGTATCTCAGATAGACTCACCGCCATCCAGAAGACGATAGCAACGACTGCCAGAAACTGCGATAGAGATCCAGCCACCATCCAACTGGTGGCAGTTTCAAAATATCACTCCATAGCAAGCATTGAGGAGGCCATAATTGCTGGCCACAGAAACTTTGGAGAAAATTACATTCAGGAAGCGGCAAAGAAATGGCAACTGCTTTCAGACCGTGCCAACTTTCACTTTATCGGACACATTCAAAGCAACAAGGCCAAACTAGCAGCAGAAATGTTTAGCCTTGTGGAAACGGTGGACAGATATAAACTGGCAAGATCCCTGAACAACCACCTCGAAAAACTGGGGCGAAGCCTTGATATTCTTATTCAGGTAAACATAGGGCAGGACCCCAACAAATCTGGCATCCTTCCCCAGGAAGCGGCTCCGTTGCTGGAAAAGATTTCCACCTTATCACGACTTCGCCCACGTGGCCTGATGACCATACCACCTCAATCCGAAAGTGCCGAGGGATCAAGGGTTCATTTTAAAAACCTACGTACTCTCGGTACAGACCTTGCCTCCCGGAAACTTTTTACCGATAATAACAAGGTTGACCTGTCCATGGGAATGTCACGGGATTTCAAAGTGGCTATTGAAGAGGGTGCCACTATAATCAGAATAGGTACCGCCATATTTGGCCAGCGGAAAGAGTTTGTAAAATAAACATTGAAGACAAACTTTATACAAAGAGGCTGACAAAAAATATAAAAAAAAGACACTACCCAAGCAGGGTAATGCCTTATAATGTGATCTTATAATACGCTCTCGTTCTTACAGAGCGTCACAAAATCTACCGGACACGCACACCTGAAGGAATGCGTCAACGTTGCTCCAGCCATGCTGGATTTCCATCAGACCTTGTTGGCAGATGCACGCTTTGCGGCTTTCAATGGATTGATGCGAATGGTGGTTACCTTGATTTCCGGTTTTGCATGGGTTGCAAAATTGCAAATTCCAAGGCGCCACTTCGATTGCGGCTGGAGATATGTCTTACAATACTGTGCACCAGCCTCTTCAACAATTCTTTCACACCCTTCACAATTCTCAACGACGGGTTGAAAGTTTCTTTCACCATAACTTATAGCAGCCTGATTTTGCATGCCGTTCTCCTCAAAGTCAAATAATACGGATCTAATAATAGAATGAGCTGGAATGACCACGCCCCAAAATAGTCAAATTTAACGAAACTTCAGACAATACCAAGGCAAAGCATTTTAAACAACAACAAAAAACCTTATTGAGTCAATTTTTTAATTCTCACAGCCATATTCTATCCTATTTTCCCAGAGAGTAGCAGAAAAGTGTGACCAATAGACTTTATAAAAAGTTACACTGTTCACTATAACAGAATATTTGTTACGCTTCCATAGCATCAGGCCTAGAGATCCAGGTCCATACAATGTAGGGATCAATTCAATTTCCCTAAAAAAAATGCCCAATATTTACAGTCTCACTTGTATTCCTTAACTTCATGTTATAGAATAAATTTTATTGTAATATTTAATTATTTCTTTGCATTCAAAAGACTTACATTCGACCTCGTGGCACTGGCTTTCAGGATCTTGAACTTTTGCCAGACAGCTTGTCGTTCCAGATCCGCAGAGAATGGTTTTCACTCAGATAAACAGTACTATGCAGGAGACAGATAATGCCTATCTATACTTGGAAAGGTATCAATTCATACGGTGACAAACGGAAGGGTGAGGTGGAAGCACCCGACCAGGCTGCGGCCCTGGCTCACGTCAAACGACTTCGCATTAAAGACCCTTTAATCAAAGAAAAGCCTAAGGATATTTTTGCAAACATAGCACTATTTAAGCCCAAAGTTACAGGGAAAGATATTGTGATTTTTACTAGGCAACTTTCGACTATGATTGATGCTGGCCTCCCTTTAGTACAGGGGTTAGACATCCTTGCCCAGCAACAGGAAAACTCGACTTTTAAAGAAGTTCTTACGGCCATTAAGACTGATGTCGAAAATGGAAATACTTTCGCCGATGCTATGAGAAAACATCCTAAGGTATTTGACACTCTTTTTTCTAATATGATCGAAGCGGGTGAAACTGGAGGTATTCTTGATACAATCCTAAGTAGACTCGCTGTGTTCATGGAAAAGTCAATGGCTTTGAAGAAAAAAATCAAAGGCGCAATGACTTATCCAGCCATATGTCTTGCTATTGCTTCTCTTATTCTTGTAGTTATTCTTGTTTTTGTTATCCCTGTTTTTCAAGAAATGTTTGAAACTTTCGGTTCTGCCCTTCCAATGCCGACTCAAATAGTTGTTAACATGTCTAATACTTTCAAAAGTAATTTTCTTTGGATTGGTATGGCTGTGTTTGCAGTGATTTATACAATAAAGAAAGTTTATGCGTCTGATAGGGGTCGAGGAGCCATGGACGCTATCTTTCTCAAATCCCCAGTCATTGGCCCTTTAATTAAAAAAGTAGCTGTCTCAAAATTTACAAGAACCCTAAGTACTATGCTTCAGAGTGGTGTTCCAATATTAGATGCATTGCAGGTAGTTGCTAAAAC
>CAYWMZ010000127.1:5713-6567 GCA_964459485.1 uncultured Desulfocapsa sp.
TGGTAATAAGGTCATCGAAGCAGCTGTTTTCCGTGTAGCTGACAGCATCGCTGAAGGTCGACCTATTGCAGAGCCACTTGAAGAAAGTGGGGTCTTTCCTAACATGGTCGTTCAAATGATTAACGTTGGTGAATCGGTTGGTGCGCTTGATACTATGCTGGCCAAGATTGCTGATTTCTATGATGAGGAAGTCGACCAATCGGTGGAAAATCTCACAGCTATGATTGAACCCTTTATGATGGTTTTTCTTGGAGGTATGATCGGTGGCCTAGTAATTGCCATGTATTTACCAATTTTCTCAATGGCCGGTGCTGTTGGCGGATAAAAAAAACAATCTTATATTGACTTTATTCTTCTGAAGCATATCATAAAGAAACAATATAAATATACATTGAGCATATTCAAGGAGGATCATCTATGACTCTTACAAAAGCTGACCTTGTTCAGCAGGTATACAAATCGCACGGAACCTTAACTAAAGCCCAGGCAACAGATTCTGTTGAGGCATTTCTACGAATTTCTAAAACTTCACTTATTGGAGGAACAGATCTTCTCCTCAGTGGTTTTGGGAAGTTTAATGTCAAAAACAAAAAATCCAGGCGAGGCCGCAATCCCCAGACAGGTGACGAGTTGACCCTGGATGCTAGACGGGTTGTTACCTTTAAACCCTCTGGAATCCTACGTGACAAAATTAATGAAGCCTAGGTTTGAGTGTCTTCTGCCCTGACAGTGTCAGGTCTGCTTAACTTAACCTGCATCAAGTTTTGATTTCTATCAAATTTGATGCAGGTTTCTTTATTTGTAACTATTCAGCGTACCAGTAAGGAACGCAGAAAAAGCACGAAATGTAACTG
>CAYWMZ010000128.1:0-6562 GCA_964459485.1 uncultured Desulfocapsa sp.
ACCATGCATAACAGTCAGGGGAATGCTGCCATGAATTTTGATGGGAGCACTGCCACTAATGAAAATCTTACCCGGGGCGATTGCTACGGATGCCATGCACAGGGGGGGGCAAGTGCCTTGGTTACGGTAGGTACTAGCACTATTCCTCAGGTATTCCATTCTGGGGCAACGGATTTGGCAGGGGGAAATTTTGCCTATATTACGGGGCTTAAAGGGAGCGGTGCTGCGGATAATAAGGGACATAATATTGCAGCCCTTACGGGTACAGATGGGGTGTTGTACGGTCCCCCAGGTGGTATCGTGCAGTTTGGCCATGATGATGGGTATAATGTGAATACCGACAATCTTAGTTGTGCCGGTACCAATGGTTGTCATGGCTATCGTTATGCTCCTGCTTCTTTACCTAAAGGTATATCAGGCTCGCATCACAAAAATATTAATGGCCAGTTGTCTAATCCTACTACTCCTGCCGATAGTTATCGTTTTCTTATGGGAGTAAAGGGTTTGGAAAGTCCTGACTGGCAAAATAATGCTGGTGCTTCAAATCATAATGAATATTTTAGTATTTCCAGTCCTGTGCAATTGGGCTGTAGTAATCTAAGTTGTCATAGTGCTGGTGCCGGAATTCAAGCACCTGATGGTACCATGAGTCAATTCTGTGCAACTTGTCATGGAAATTTCCATACGGTTGCGACAGCCTCATCAAATGGTGTTGGAGCAGTGGCTACATCGCCCTTTATTCGTCATCCAACAGACCTGTCCCTGCCTGCTACCGGAGAATATGCAGCCTATACGGTTTATAATGTGAACGCACCCGTGGCTCGTTTGTCGGTTCCAGCTGCTTCAAGCAGTGTGGTGACTCCTGGAAGCGATACGGTCATGTGTCTCTCCTGTCATGTTGCCCACGCCAGTAACTATCCCTCAATGCTTCGCTGGGATTATAGTACAATGATAGCTGGGAATGGCGGTGCTGCATCCGATACTGGTTGTTTTACCTGTCATACTACCAAGGATTAAGACTTCGGCTCCTGGCTAGCAGTAGTGATTTCTCGAGGATATGGGAAATAAAACAAATGCTAGTCAGGTCTCCTTCGATTTGGTTACCCATTGTCTCTGGTTGCGTGGGGAGTATTTTTCTCTGGCTCTCGTTGTAACTGTCTCTTGTTTGGAGCTTATATTCTGTTCTCTCTTGCAACGTTTAATGATAATATTCAGGGAGGCGTCAGAAAATGATCCATTGGTTCCCGTCTTCCTTAATTGTTGAATCGTATGCGTGAAATATTAGGTATGTGCATCTCAAGTACATTTCCTGTGGCGCATCTGAGGTAATAAATCCTCAATACCCGATTTTGTAAGAAAATTTTGTCGTACGGCCTACGAAATTTGTTTCTGTAGAGATATTTCTCCCAGGATCATTAGAGGGTTGCCGGCGATAGCTTTGCTTATCAGCCGTGTCGTCTTAGCACACTGTTCAGTTTCGAGGCTGAAGTACAGGGAAAGGGTATTGGCAGAAAACTCCAAGATACTTTGGTGTTGTTTTGCTCCTGTTGTAATTACACTTCCCAATTATAATGTCACAAAATTGTTGATTGCTTGATTAATGTGCTTTGTGTTACTTTAACGATAAAAGCTTGAATTTTTATATGTGGCGTACTGAATAGCAATTTGCAGGGAGGGCAACGGAAATTCAGTAGCAATAGTAAGCCGGAAAATCCCGGGAAAGTATTTTTTAGTTGCTTTTGTCGGCGGAGCATTTTTTTTAATCTCAATTGAGTATGTTAAACAGAGGTGGTGAATCGTTTCATTTGATGTTATTCCAGGGAATAATCAGGTATGAGATGATGAAATGAGGAGTGTCGGGAGTCGTTTTTGACGGCACCTAACGAAAACAGAAGAGTGAAGGAGAAACATGTTAACTGAGAGAGGAGTAAAAAAAGGGAGAGCGAGGGCGCATACTAGTTATTGTTTTGCGTCGATTCTCATCGTTGTTATTACGGCCCTGCTACTAATTCCTGTGTGGAGTGCAGCGGCGGCTAAAGGTAAGGCGGTAAAACAGAAAATGACTGTTGTTGCACCACCTAATGGTGCTTTTGTCACTGAGCAGACAGTTTTTTTATCCGGTTTTTTTAAGGACCCCAAGGTAGCAAAGAGCGTTAAGATTTTGGGGAAGGGAATTAGGGTTGCCAAGACGACTATTCCCGTTAAGAATGGTTCTTTCGGAACCCTTGTAAGCTTTCGGCAGGGTCAGAACCAAATCACCGTTACGGGTGCTGGAGTCACAAAGAAAATTAATGTATTTTATATTCCCAAAAAGAGCTTAAAAAAGGGCCAAAAGGCCCCAAAAGGCTATAAACGCTTTTATGTACATAGCAAGGCTGGTGTGCTTAACTGTAGAGAATGCCACAGTTATCGGCGTGGGAAGTTTAATTATTCTCGTATTATTCCCGCCCGTAGCAACTGTACGACAGGGAAGTGTCACTCTGATAAAGGAAAGGGGGCAGCTCACGTCCATGGCCCGGTTGGTGCTGGTATTTGCATCTCCTGTCACAATCCCCATGGTTCTTTTAAACCGTTGGAGATGGAACGAAGCGGAGGGGACCTTTGTATCGTTTGTCATGAGGCCAAAGAGAAAGAATTTGATCAAAAGGTGGTTCATCCTCCCGTTGAAGACGGTTGTGTTGATTGTCATGACCCCCATCAGTCACAAATGCGCTTTCAATTGCGTGGCGATGGAAAAAGAGTGAGTAGTCTCTGCTTCACCTGTCATGAGAAGGGGATGTTCACTAAGGAGCATCAGCATGGGCCAGTGGCTTCAGGAGATTGTATCGCCTGTCACAATCCCCATGCATCACCAAATGAAAATCTTCTGATCGCTCCACTGGAAGGGGGGCAGCTCTGTTTTGAATGTCACGAAGGGGTGAAGGCACAGTTGGATAGGAAGGTAACACATGATCCGGCGGTAGAAGATTGTAGTAACTGTCATGATCCTCATAGTTCTCCAAACAGGTTTCAATTGGTGGAACCCGTGGAAAAATTGTGTGCGGATTGTCACAGGGATGTCTCACCTGAAGTGTACGATGCCATTGACAATGCTGTTGTAAAACATGATCCGGTAGCCAAGGGGCAGTGTACCAAATGTCACCTTCCACATGGGTCTGATGTGGATTCACTTCTTAAAGGGAAGGGGATCATGCTCTGTGGAAAATGCCATGAAGAACTGGCGGATGAAATTGCTGGGAGTAAGTACCTACATGGTCCTGTGAAGACAGGTGGTTGTACAGAATGTCATAATGTCCATGGTTCTGCTTTTAGTAGACTCCTGGTTCGAAAATTTCCTGAAAAGTTTTACAATGATTACAATCAGGATGATTATGCACTCTGTTTTGGTTGTCATAATAAAGAAATAGCAAAGACAAAATATACAACTACTCTTACCAACTTTCGTGATGGTAAGGAAAACCTCCATTATTTTCATGTAAACAGGAAAAAGGGAAGGACATGTATTGCTTGTCATAATCCGCATGCAAGTGACCAGGCCAAACATATTCGAGATGAGGTTCCTTTTGGAAGGTGGTCCTATCCTGTTGAATTCACTCCTATGAAAGATGGCGGCGGCTGTGTTGTTGGCTGTCATGCACCCAAAAAGTATAATCGAAAAAAAGCGATCGGTAAGTCCGGCCGTTAATATCGAATTATTTTCCAGAAGAATGCCCGAGGGGACCTCCCCCTTGGGCATTCCTATGGAATGAAAGCGAAAAGCATCTGTTACGTTTTGGTGGGCTTGTGCCCCCAATTTGTTTAAGTCTGTTTTATCTCATTATTAGTGGAGTACTTCTATGCCGAAAGTTAAATACTGTTCTCATTTTCCTTCAAAGAATTTTATGGTGTTAAGCCTGTTTTTCTCCATAATATTCATTATGAGTAACAGCACATTGGCACAGTCTTTTCCGTTCCGTACCTTGAAGGTAGGGGCTCCTGTACCTGATGTGGAATTTGTTGCATATCAGGGTGGAGAAACCGTAAACATTCATTCCTTAGCAGGAAAGCCTATTCTTCTCGTTTTTTGGGGAGGGGATATGGCATCTAAGAAAAAGAGATCCGTTAAGTCTCTTAAAGTAGTGGAGGGTCTTCTTCCCTATCTTAAAAAGAATAAAGTCTCTGTCCTTGTTGTAGATATGCAGAATGATACAAAGGGAATGGTGGATGAAGTTGTATCTCTTTCAGGTTTAACCCTTCCTGTCTATAGTGATGTCAGCCGGGATGCGTACGGGAAATTCGGATTGTATATTTTACCTTCTTTCCTCTTGGTTGCTGGGGACGGTACGGTTAGTGGTGGTCTCGGTTATAGTAAGGATATAGCGCAACGCCTTCGAGGGGAGGTTGATGTGTCGCTGGGAATAAAAACGCAGAAGGAACTGGATGCAGAACTTAATCCAGAGCAAAAGGAAGTGCCTGAAAAAATCTTGAATGCGCAGCGTCGTTTGAATATGGGCATTGTTATGGAAAACAAAGGAATGCCCGAAGCAGCCATTAAGGAGTATTTGGCAGCGTTGGAATTAAATCCTGAATTGTATGTAGCCAGAGTTAAATTAGGCTGTCTCTATATGGAAGGAGATAAGCTTGAAAATGCCATTACAGAACTTGATAAAGCCCTTGAGTTAGATTCCAAATCCCTTGAAGCCCAAATATGTTTGGCACGGGTAAGTGCTAAAATGGGAGAGGTGGATGAGGCTCTGGAAGATCTTAATATGCTATTGTTTCGGAATAGTCGGGAGCCAATTCTCCATTACAGCATAGGGCTTATGCTTGAAAAAACGAAGAAGTATGAGGATGCTGCAAAGGCCTACCGCAAGGGGTATGAACTCCAGGAACGTGAAATGACACTCCAGAAATAATAGCTATCCAACGATATATTCTGCTGGGGCACGATCAAGCTTAGTATTGATGAGCTGGAGGTGTCCACTGGCAAATGGTTATAAATTCTCAAAGGAGTAGCAAGTTACTCTTAGTACTAAACTGTAACTTTTCAAGCATGCCTTAGAGCGGAGTGTTAGCGGCCACACGAAATTATCCCATCATGGCCAATTAAAAATGTAATCACAGCATCAGCCTTTTCCTGATCATAGCCGGGAGCTTTTCCCGGCTACGACAGTTCCTCCTTGTTTATCTTTCAGGATTCGATTAAGGATGGCTGATGTCATTGTTGCGTCATTATTGAATATCTCCGGCTAATCTTTATATGCACGGTTGGTGGATATCACCATACTGCCCCGTTCATATCTGTGGCTGATAACCTGAAAGATGAGTTCGGCACCCATGTTTATCAATGGTTTTGTAGCCAAGTTCGTCAAGCACCAGCAGGGAGGGTCTCTGGTACTTTTTCAACTCCTGCTGAAATCTGCCCCCTTTCTGAGCTGCCGACAACCCATTAATCACCGCGAATCTCGCCTGTCGTATCCTTCTTTGCGTTGCTCGGTCCTGGCGGAATTCAGCCTCTCCTTCGACGAGTGTTTGAAGCAGCTTCAGAAGCGACCATTCTTCTTTGGCAGCATGACCCACCACTTCGGTATAGTGCTCTCACCGATAAAGGGAAGCTTCAAGTATTTCAGGTGCTGGGCAATGGAATCCAGGGGCAGTTTAATCTGTGTCTGGAATTTTTGTTTTTTCCTCTCCCGGCGTCTTGTAAAGTCTCATGTCAGGTTGGGCAATCTCAAGATCAAGCAGATCACTGGCCCGGGTCAGATGCAGCACTCCCCGCCTTTTCCACCGGCATACTTTTTTGCTCCAGGATGTTGGCAATATATTCCGCTGAGAAGGCCTGGAAGACAAAGACATCATCCATGGCCCTTTCCACTGCTTCCTTGCTGTATATCGTGCTGAGCAAAACAATCCGATGAACATGAGCTGCCGGGTAAAAATGTTTCACTGCCAATGCCTCGTAATACTCGCTGGCCCGTGGTGACTATGTGATCTTGTAACGCATTTTTATCTCTGCGCCAGTAATCGGGGTTTTGCTTCCGCCACTCCTGGACTCGCCTGACATGGACCTCTCCTTTGAAGTAATTTCTTTTCTGTTTTTTAGTGACCATCGTCTCTGGCCAGCAACTTTACTGGCCGTGCGGCAGTCCGGTTCTAGATAATATGTATTGCTGCTTGGGGGCATTGCGGGGATTTGGCCAAAATAACTCCAGGCACTTCCGACACTTATGCTTTCTTTTTCTAGGTGTCATAGACTCTAACCTCCATTGCTCATAATCAGCTCTGTAAAGGAAAAATGGAACTCAAGAAAAACGGGAGAAGAAAACCCGAAGAAGAAACTTTTACAATTTTTTGAAGAAAATAGACGGAAGAAAATAGACGGAAAAAAAATAGACATTTTCAAACGGGTGAGATTAATGCTTTTTTTTAGATGGTCGCTAACAGTGGAGTCCAGGTTCACTTCGTTCGATTTGAGTCTTTTTATAGAGCATATGTTGCTTGAGAAGGCTGAAATAGATGGAAATAAGCTTCTGGGAGCTTGTTCGAGAAGAGTAGACATCTTTCTCGAATAGAGAATTTTAGG
>CAYWMZ010000129.1:0-6555 GCA_964459485.1 uncultured Desulfocapsa sp.
TTCGGGGCTCAATACAAACCCTGCATTCTTGATCCACCTGGCTTCGGACTCCCGTTACCGGGTTTACCCTCAGGTTTCACTACTGCCCTGCTGGATACGCTTTAGGCAGGTGGGACTTGTGAGTCTTTCGGTCATTCACCCATTGGGTAACATTTACCAATTTCTTGACAGGGTGGTGTTTGGGTGAAAATTTCGTGCGCTCGCCCTGATCCCCCCCGAGGACTTCCGCTTTGCCGTGGGCAGATCTATATCACCCTGCCCCCCCTATTCAGCTGATCGTGAGCCAGCACTTCCATTTTTTCCAGTTTGTCAATGGTGTAGGTATTTTCAGCCAGCAGATCTATATGATGCACCTCAACACTGATTTCACTGTCACGGATACATTCAAAGGTATTGAAGTCCTCATTATCTGTTTCAATGTGCTTTTGTGAGATAAATGCAAAATCATTTCCATAGGCCCTGAAAGCCAGAGCCTGTGGGAAAGCTGTCTGCAACTCAACCGCAAACTCCTTGAAAAACTGATTGCCCTGAGCCCAGCCGTGACGTTTATTATATTCTGGTACATTCAACAGATGCAACAGATGGAGGCAGGTGTAATGATTCAGATCTAGATTATTTAGAATAATTTTTAAATAATCCTCATTATGCAGCCCGGTCAGCATGTCATTAAAGAAATAAGAAAACCGCTTTTTTTCCAGATTATTCGAGGGAAGTTGATTAATGGATGTTTCAATTTCAATATCGGCCAGCACTTTAACTGCAGCCTTGACGACTTCAGGGTGGAACTGGCTCCCACTGAACTCCTGCAGTTCGGCTAAGGCCTCTGGAATCTCCTTTCTAGCCTTATAGATACGGTTGGTAGTCATAGCATCAAAGGCATCACCTACGGTCATTATCCTTGAAAGTAAGGGGGTCTCGTCGCCCTTCAGGTGGTCCGGATAACCCTTACCATCATACATCTCATGGTGATGAAGAATAATCACGGCCAACTCATGATACATCTCAATTTTGGAAAGCATTTCATAGCCAGCAGTGGGATGGAGTTTAATCAGGTCATAGTCAAGACTGGTCAGTGTACCCGGTTTAAGAAGAACAGAATCAGGGGTGGCTATTTTACCGATATCGTGCAGAATCGCCGCCTTGTATAATTTTTCCCGCTGCCCCCGCTCAATGCCCATTTCCCGGGCTATTTTTTCACTATACTGCGCAACCCGTTCAGTATGCCCTGCTGTATAGGTATCACGCTGCTCAATCATGTCGACAAAAGAAAAAATAGTCTCCTCATAATTGGCAGTTCGCTCAGCAGTAAGCTTGGTCACCGACCTTCTCTGCCTGAAAGAATCAATAGCAAAGCCAATATCACCAGCTAACTCATCAAGCATGTCTTTTTCTTCCGGCTCAAAGCCCTGATGACGCAAAGTATAAATGGTCAAGACACCAAGCGGAGAAGCAGTATGGTGGGCGCGCAGTGGAAGGCTGATAATCGAGCTGTACCCTTTGGCTTCTTCCGGCTTCAACCACGGCGTTGGATGGGGTGTATCCTGATTATTTTCGAGAATGATAGTTTTATTTTCCCTGAGACAACGAGCTGCGGGGCTATTGTAGAGGATATTATCCGGTTTTTGTATAGGATAAGGAGGAGAGATAAGTGCTTCCTTTGTAGGGTCAGAGGTGTAAACGGTTTGAATCTCACCATCTTCAAGTATTCCAATCCAGCTGAAATCATAGTGATTATGCTGAACAAATCGTTTGCAGGCGTTCTCCAGCAGGCTGGAAACTGTTGGGGCGCTTATCAACAATTTGTTGATATGGGCCACAGTAGATAAAATCTCTCGCAGATACCGTTCCTGATCCAACAATATCTCAATCTTGTCCATGCGACGGGCAACCATGGTTTCAAGAGTTTTATTAAAATGTTCGACCTTTTTCTTGTCCCGCTTCACCTTCTCTGTCAAGAACCCCACAGGCAGCGTCAAAACAAAGAGAAAACCTAAACGAAGGGCAAAATCTGTCCATTCAATCTCCGTAAGCATGGTGAAAATACTTGCCGTGTAACAGAGAGCTGAAACAACAGCGACCAATAAGCCAAAACGAAGTCCAAAATAGATAGTGTGCAGACAGAGGAGCAGGTAATAGCCAAGGAAAAAACTATTTTCAAAGTTTGTCTCGGCATGGACCAAGCCTGAAAGAAAGATCAAATCAAAAAAAAGTGAGGCCAGATATACCTTGTCAAGCTGGGCAGGTCTGAAAAAAATAATAAGGTAGCAGAGTACACTGTAGATAGTAAAAAAAATGAACGCTGATATCAGCGTGCTTTTTTCAGCGGGGGAGAGGGGAACGACAAGAAGCCAGAAAAGGCCACCGGCAAGACTGGAGATGCGAAGTAACAAAAAAGTGAGGTCAACTTCGGTGGCACCCTTAACAATTTCACTCCAATGGTTCTTAAAATATAGCATACTATGCAGCTTACCACATCAAAGACAAGAGTATCAACTCTGTTCGGGCAGGCAGCCAACCAGTTTTTTGAAGGAGAAACCACAGTTTTTCCCTGTCGTAAATATTATTCTTTCGTAATAGTTTACCGAGGATCACTAGTGTCCGGTTGTAATCCATTGATATTCTGAAGCATTTCCTGGGGACTATCCGTTTGTTGTTTTGGTAATAACGGATTAAGCAGACCCCATATATTGAGTTTTCCAAATAAGTTAATCTGCAATAATCGCTGTATTTGAGTAATTGTTTTTCCTAATTTTGCTAAAAACTTATATAGCAAAGCACAGCATTGTTATAAGGGCTATCCCAATCTGTCTCATTACGGCATTTCTACTGGTTCCATAAAAAGTTTTAATTTTCAAATTCTGCTTGAACTATTTGAAGAATAATTTGATTTGCCAACGATCTTTGTAGAGGTCAGCAATTGTGGTTCATCCGGCTGAAGCATACTTTTGAACGAGATATTGCAAAAAAAGTGGACATGCGATTTCCTTAATTAGAAGAACCACCAACTAATTAAGGAGGGAAAGCATGTCCACCCGTTTATTGTATCACGCTTTTGGCATACGGGAATATAAATATGTATGTACGGAATACAATGAAGGCCACACAATATTTACGATAAAAAAAGGCTCCTCGCTGTTTCGAGTGGGTAATGTTTGCTAACGCATAGGCAGCCATTCCCGGACGCCGCGAGCAAACTAGCCAAGGCCTTATTTTTTGGTCTTGCAGAAGCATAAAATTGGGCAATAACGTTAATCGGCATCACTTGGCACCGCAAGGGACTGATTTTGTAGAAGCTTAACGGTTTCCTGGACGAAGTTATCCCTCCACCCTCACCTGATTTTTTCAGACGAAGAACCTGATCTTTAAAATATTCCGTTACCTCGTTATAAAGGTAACGGAACCTGCTTGTGATCCAAGATAGATCGATAGAGATCTTCCATGGTTTCAATTACAAAAGCATGGAAGTGGATGCGCACCTTCTCCCAGAGAGATCGCTTGCTCTTCCATTTCTTCCAGACGGCATTGAACAGGGGGCAGCATAACTGTTGAATTTGATCGACCCAAAAGGCCAGCATCATTAGAAAAACAAATACTTCAGTTAAGTGCTGCTTGCCCAAGCCGTAATTATGACCAAAGTAATACCCTTGGTTTTTCAGAGTATTGAATGTCTCATTTTCTATTTTCCACCGGGCTCGGGCGCCACGCATGAATAGGTATACATTGTCTTCAGTGATGTCCAGGTCCGTAATCCAACTGAAACGCTGAATTTTTCCGGTTTTTGTATTCTCCTCCCAGTACTCGACAAAGGTTACCCGGCGATCCAGATTCGACTTGTTGAGCGGGGCATCATAGATGATCCGAAAGTAATGGATGATGTCCTCATTGTTCTTATCAGGCATGGAAAGTTCAACTGCCTCGCCGTCTTCTATCGCCTGGTCAACGTGCTGAAAGAGGAATTTATGGTCACCCTCTTTAACACCGAGGATGTAATGACAATTATATTTTTCAAGATCATTAATGTGCGGAGCATTGGAACTAAGTGAATCTTCGTTTATAATAACCTTCAGATGGGGATGGTCTTTACGGAATTTTTCCAGTTGTCTCCTGACGGCATTACGCTCACAGTCCATTTTTGTCTCTCCGTCCTGTTTCCTGATTATTTCAGGGCAGAGTGGAATGACCACCTTAAAGTAGGGATGAACGATGGCCGCGCCGACAGCCTGCAGGTAATAGGTGACTTTTCCTGTCTTTGTATTGACCTTCTCCATGCATGCGTTGGAATAGAGTGTGCTGGACGAAAAATACCCGGTGCCATCGAGGTTGAGCAGATAGGAACCTTGCATGAAAACCATCTGCTCAAGGGCCTTACCTCGTTGTAAAGTCCTGAATGCATCCTTAAACAACGGCCTGAGATCGTTGGGATCAACACCATCTAATATTTCACGCATGGAGGTATCACACGGTATACTGCCCATACCGCAAATAGTCATGAGATTATGTGGGGCCGTAATCCTTCGCTCGTCAGGTAAGCGAAGACTCCGAAGGCCAGCAAAGAAGAATCTTTGAGAGAAAACATGGCAAATCCGGCCATGAGGGTATCGCCCAAAGAGTGTTGAACATTACCAGGCCTATGGTCTTCAATTTTTTCAAAACCTGTTTTCATGGTAGACAACAGAGCGTCAGCGTTCAAATGCTTACGCAGCTTGATTTCCTCCTTGCGGGCGATATCTCTGTTGTGCGCTTTCACGATTGCTTTAATTTGGTTTGACATGACTGCCTCCTTGTAAGTTATTGTTTTCCTTACAAAAAGACAAAATGGCTAACTCGTTGATATGTCAAGAAAAAATTTGTATTTTATCGATGTTTCTTATAAATGTTTACGAAAGCTGTTTTAACAAATGCCACTATTTCTGCGTTTCAGGGCTATCCGGGAATTGCTGGAAGAGTGTAACATCAGGTGGACCCAGACAAAGACAGCCACAAAACCAACAATCAGCACACACCAGTTTTTTTGACAATCCGCAAAAAATGGCTATTGTTTTTTCTTGCAATACAGGCTCGTTGTCCCATTGTACAAAAGGAGTGATCAATGCCCACCACCGATGATTATGCCGGACAGGATGTAAAGCGGAGTATTGCCGAACTGCAGGCGGATGCAGAGACGGGTTTAAGCCGCCGGGAAGCTGCCGATCGTCTAAAACAATACGGCTATAACGAGATTAACGAACAGGGAGAATCGCTCTGGCACCGTATCTTTCGCCGGTTTTGGGGGCCGATCCCTTGGATGATTGAGGCGGCTGCAATCCTTTCCGCCCTGGTGCAGAAATGGGAAGACTTTATCATCATCACCATTATGCTGCTGGTCAACGGCTTGCTTGATTTTTTCCAGGAACATCGGGCTCTCAATGCTCTCAAAGCCTTGAAGGGTAAACTGACCCAGGAGGTTACGGTGCTTCGTGACGACTCCTATATCACTGTTCCTGCCCGGGAACTGGTGCCAGGTGATATTGTCAAGCTGCGGATCGGTGATATCGTACCTGCAGATATCCAGCTCTTAAACGGCGACTATCTTGCCATTGATCAGTCGTCCCTTACCGGTGAATCCCTGCCCGTCACCAAGCGCTCCGGAGAGGCAGCGTATGCTAATACCATTGTCAAACAGGGTGAAATGCTTGGTCTGGTGGTCAATACCGCCACCAATACCCGTTTTCATTCCGTGGTTGCCCTGGTTGCCAAGGCCACCCTGGAGGAACGGAGCCATTTTCAGAAGATGGTCATCCAGATCGGCAACTTTCTTATAATCCTCACCATTTCTCTGGTTGTGCTCATCCTCATGGTTTCACTGTTTCGCCATGAAAACTTTATTGAAATCGCTCGCTTTGCCCTGGTGCTGACGGTTGCCGCCATTCCCGTGGCCCTGCCTGCGGTACTGTCCGTGACCATGGCTGTTGGTGCCCTGGCCCTGGCCCGCAAACAGGCTATAGTCTCCCGACTGACAGCTATTGAAGAACTGGCCGGGGTTGATGTCTTCTGTTCGGATAAAACCGGCACCCTGACCAAAAACGAAATGCAGGTGGCAAAACCGGTTCTCCTCAATGGCTATGATGAACAAACTCTTTTTTTATACGCGCTCCTTGCCTCCCGCCGTGAGAATAACGACCCCATTGAGCTGCCGCTTTTTCATTACGTGGATCAGCAATTTCCCGAGCTTGACTGGCAAAGCTATGAGCAGAAAAATTTTATTCCCTTTGACCCGGTAAACAAACGAACCGAGGCCCTGGTTGAAAAAGATGGAGAGAACTTTCAGATTATCAAAGGTGCCGCCCAGGTTCTGCTTGAGATGGCAGAGCTGTCAGATAATGAAACCATTGCCATTGCCGGTTCCATTGATCTGCTTGCCTCTAAGGGCTACCGCACCCTGGCCGTTGCCCGGCGCACCGATAAAAACAGTCCCCTGGAGCTGATTGGCCTGATTCCGCTGATTGATCCGCCCCGGGATGACTCGGCTCAGGTTATTCAACAGATGCGTGAATTCGGGGTTCAAGTCAAGATGGT
>CAYWMZ010000130.1:0-6532 GCA_964459485.1 uncultured Desulfocapsa sp.
GCCATTGCGGAACGGATGAAGTTCTCTGCCTACCTGCTCTTTATTGTGTTCTGGGCAACCTTTGTCTATTTCCCGGTATGTCACTGGGTTTGGGGTCATGGTGGATGGCTTGGCGAGATGGGTGCCCTGGATTTTGCCGGTGGTACGGTTATTCATATTAACTCAGGTGCCGCAGCCCTTGTGGCCTGTCTGATGCTCGGTAAGCGTAAGGGGTATGGGCGTGATGCCATGCATCCCCACAGCCTGCCACTCACCGTACTTGGTGCCGGTTTGCTCTGGTTTGGCTGGTTTGGCTTCAATGCAGGTTCCGCACTGTCAGCCGGCCCCGTGGCAGTACTTGCCCTTATGACCACCCAGGTTGCAACGGGCACAGGTCTTCTGGCCTGGGTTCTTGCAGAGTGGAAGATACAGGGTAAGCCCACCGTCCTTGGTGCCGCATCCGGGGCGCTTGCCGGACTGGTTGCAATTACTCCGGCAGCCGGTTTTGTGAGCCCTATTTCTGCCATGATTATGGGTGGTATTGCTGGTGTACTCTGTTATAGCGCAGTTATGGTCAAGACCAAATTGGGTTACGATGACTCCCTCGACGTTGTGGGAATCCATGGCGTCGGCGGTCTTTGGGGTGCCCTTGCCACCGGGCTCTTTGCATCCACTGCGGTCAATCCTGGTGGAGCAAATGGACTGTTTTTCGGAAATCCCGGTCAGTTGACCATCCAGGCCATTGGGGCAGGAGCTGCGATTGCCTATTCTGTTACTCTTACCTTTATTATCCTGAAAGGTATCGATATGACTATTGGATTACGGGTGGATGTTGAAGATGAAACCCAGGGTCTTGATGTTACAGCCCACGGCGAAGTAGGTTATAGCTTGTAATAATAGAAAAAACAGCTACTCTATTATCGTTGTCAGTGCGACAATAATAGAGTAGTCGTGAGAAGGAATTGAGCCCCTTTTTTGTAAAGCACGATGGAAGGAATCTGTGTAAATGCAAGAAAGATCAGAACAGTTACTGAACTATTTGATTAACAGGACAAGAGGTTAACAATGAAAAAGATTCAAGCGATTATTAAGCCTTTCAAGCTCGATGATGTAAAGGATGCCTTAACTGAGATCGGTATCAAGGGAATGACCATCTCCGAAGTAAAGGGCTATGGCCGACAGAAGGGACATACAGAAATCTATCGTGGTGCCGAGTATGTGGTGGATTTTATCCCTAAGGTCAATATCGAAATCGTGGTAACAGCTGATATGGTGGATCAGGTAGTTGATACCATCCGAACTGCTGCGAATACAGGAAAAATTGGTGATGGAAAGATCTTTGTGATCCCCATTGAGCGTATTGTCCGGGTTCGTACCGGTGAAGAAGATCACGACGCAGTTTAAGTCGTAATATAATTATCACCATGTCAAAACTGCGTGCTCAGAGAGAGACTCTTGAGGAATTATGGAAGAAAGGCCTCAGTGGTCAGGCCCTTCTCTTAGAACAGAGCCGTCTCGCCGACGAGTTCATTATCGAACACTTCCACAAGGCGGGAGATGCCAAGGGAGCGGAATCCGTTGCCCTTATTGCCCTTGGCGGCTATGGCCGTAGTGAACTCTTTCCCTACTCTGACATAGATCTCCTTATTCTTTTTCGGGAAGATGCCAAGGAGGAGATGGAGAAGATCGCTAACGGTGTTCTCTATCCCCTGTGGGATACTGGTCTTGATGTGGGCCACGGGGTACGCACTATAGCGGAATGTCTGGATTTTGCCAAGGAGGACTTCTTCTTCCAGGTGGCCATGCTCGATGCCAGGCTTCTGGTTGGCTCCCGGCAGTTATTTGATGAACTCCTGGCCAACTACAAGACGGAATTTATCGAAGGCTCCCGGGATGCATTTGTCCATGCCATGAAGAGCTTTCGCAGTGATCGTCGTAAGCGTTATGGTAGTCACAGTTATCTGCTGGAACCCAATGTTAAAGAGAGCAAGGGAGGGATGCGTGATATTCAGGCCATGCTCTGGACAGCATCCTTTGTCTTTGGCCTGTCGGGCCTTGATGCCATTGCGGAAGCCGGTATCCTCCTTGAAGAGGAGAAGGACAGCTTCCTTGAATCCTGGAATATGATTGCCCGGGTTCGCAACCGCCTCCACTATATTAGCGCCAGAAAGAACGATCAGCTCTACTTTGAACAGCAGGAAGAGGTTGCCGCAGCCTTTGGCTATAAGTCCCGGAAGGGCGTTCTTGGGGTGGAAGGTTTCATGCGGGATCTCTATGGTCATCTCCAGGTTGTAGCGGTGACCACCGACCTCTTTTTTGATCACGTCGACGATGTTTTGGGCTTTGCCGGAGGTGTAGGGGCAGAGAGCCGGGAGATTGAAAAGGGCATAGTAGTTCGTAATGAACGTATCCATCTTGTGGCCTCGGAAGAGGATCTTGTGGGACGGCCCTATCTGTTGATGCGCTGTTTTCTGGCCTCGGCCAACAGCGGCCTTAATCTGCATCACAGAACAAGAAAGATGATCAGCGGTCACCTTGATTTGGTGACAGATAAACTGCGCTGCTCAGTGCGAATGTCCAAACCATTCTTTGAGATTTTGGAGAGTGGAGATAACAGCCTTGCAGCTCTGGAGTGTATGCTGGAGACAGGATTACTCTCGGCCTATATCCCGGAGTTCGGGCGTATTGAATCTCTGGCCCAGCATGACGTGTACCATATCTACACCGTTGACAGGCATCTGTTGCAGGCCGTGGCCGACCTTGGCAAGGCTGCGGAGACTGAAAAGGCTGTTTTTCAGACCATTGCCTCACCCCAGGTTCTGTACCTTGCCACCTTGCTTCACGATATTGGCAAGGGTTCAGGTGACGATCACTCCAGTATCGGTGCGGAAATGATTGGTGCGGTGGGAGAACGTTTAGGGTTTGATGCTGCGGAATGTGCCTGCCTGGCCTTTGTTGTACAGTATCACCTGTTTATGCCGGAAGTTGCCCTGAGGCGGGATCTCAACGACGAACAGTTTATAAAACGTTGTGCTGAGACCATTGGCGATGCCGAACGCCTTGCCATGCTTTATCTGATTGCCGTAGCCGATGCCCATGCCACAGGTCCCGCCGCCTGGAGTGATTGGAAAGGGACTCTGCTCTATGAGATGTATCTAAAGGTTCTGCCTTATCTTCAGTTTCAAACGGTTACCGATGTGGCCCAGCAGGTGGATCAGGGAGTGGATTGGTTGCGGGAACGGGTATCGGTGCTTCTCGTGGATAGGGGTGCCTCCTCCTTTGCAGTGGAGGATCTGCCGCCTGATTATCTCCTCAGTTTTACCCCGGAGGCTGTGGCGGAGCACGTTATGGCCCATGAAAAGAATCGTACGATTCTCCAGCAAAAGGCCCTTGTGTTTCCGCAAAAGCATCAGAAACAGTGGTCGCTCCTGGTGATGTCACGTGACCGGAGTGGACTGCTAGCCAAGATATGCGGCGTGTTGAGTCTTCACAATCTTTCAGTCTTAAATGCCCAGATCTTTACTTGGAAAGATGGCAGTGCTGTGGATGTCCTTGATGTACGTTCAGAAGATGCAGCAGTGTACGAAGAGAAAGACTGGCAGGCTGTAAATGATGATCTTAACCTGGCACTTAATCACCGATTGGGCCTGGGGCACAGGCTCTATAAAAAACTTTCGTCTGGCCTTGGGCGCAGGAAAAGGCCTTCCGGAATTAGTGAACCCCGGGTAGTGGTTGATAATGAGGCCTCTGATCAGTATACCATTGTTGAAATTTATTCCACAGACAGTCCAGGACAGTTGTATCGCATAACTCAAACACTGGCAGATTTTGGGATCAATATCTATCGTGCCTATATTGCAACGGAAGTGGAGCAGCTAATCGATGTCTTTTATGTTCTGGATGACCAGGGGGAAAAGGTGACTGAGCCTTCCTTTATCAAGGAGCTGCGGGACGGAATTTTGTATGGTGTTGAGGGAGCTGTGTGAGTGTAAAAGTACAAATTTGTAAGGAAAAATTTTTTTATTTTATTTATTTTCGCAAAATGGTAATGAGTAGCTGTTGAGTTATTTGTTCTGTTTTACAGCGAAAGAACGGCTATAAAACCCCATAAGGGAAATTTCTTTTATTTGAACGCTACGGTATGAAATAAAAGAAGTATATTTAACTTCAGTTAGGAGACCATGAGATGACCAGAGATGAAATTATGAGAACTATCGAGGAAGAAAATATTCACTATTTTCGCCTCCAGTTTGTTGATATTTTCGGTTTTATGAAAAATGTTGCCATTCCACGCAGCCAGGTAGAGAAGGCTCTCGATGGACAGATGATGTTTGACGGCTCTTCCATTGACGGTTTTGTCCGTATCAACGAGTCTGATATGTACCTTAAACCCGACTATAACACCTTCACTATCCTCCCTTGGAGAAACCAGGACGGAGTGGCAGCAGCCAGAATTATCTGTGACGTTGCCAAGGCAGACGGAACCCCCTTTGAGGGTTGTCCCCGAAATAACCTGAAACGTGTTCTTGCTGAGGCCAAAGAGCTGGGTTTCACCATGAACGTAGGTACCGAAGCCGAGTTCTTCCTCTTTGAAAAAGATGAAGAAGGACGTGCCACCACCATCACTAATGATGTTGCCGGATACTTCAGCCTTGATCCCGAGGATACTGGAAATGATTGTCGTCGTGAGATTATTGAGACCCTTGAAGAGATGGGTTTTGAGATCGAGGCCTCACACCATGAGGTTGCCGAAGGTCAGCATGAGATCAACTTCAAATACTCCGATGCCCTTGAAGCTGCCGACAACACCATTACCTTTAAGTGGGTAGTAAAATCCATTGCGGCCCGTTATGGACTCTATGCCACCTTTATGCCAAAACCAATCTTTGGTATCAACGGTTCCGGTATGCATACCAACCAGTCGCTCTTTAATGCCGATGGAACCAACGCCTTCTTTGACGAGTCTGCTCCCCTGCAGCTCTCCGAGACCGCGTACCACTACATTGCAGGTGCTCTGAAGAATGCCCGTGGCTTTGCAGCGGTTACCAATCCCCTGGTAAACTCCTACAAACGCCTTGTACCAGGCTATGAGGCTCCTGTTTATGCAGCATGGTCTGCATCCAACCGCTCTGCCCTGGTTCGTATTCCGGCTTCTCGTGGCCTGGGAACTCGTACCGAGGTCCGTTGCCCTGATCCCACCTGTAACCCATATCTTGCCTTGGCCATGATGCTGAACTCGGGCCTTGATGGAGTGAAGAATAAACTGACTCCTCCCGCCTCTGTTGATAAAGATATCTTCAAGATGAGTCCTGTCGAGATGGATGAGGCTGGTATCGTGGTAATGCCAGGTAGCCTTAAAGAGGCCATTGAAGAGCTTAAGGCCAATCCAATTGCTAAGGATACCCTTGGTGAGCATATCTTCGGCAAGTATATCGAGGCTAAAGAGGCTGAGTGGGATCGTTATCGTATCGCAGTTACCGATTGGGAACTTGATGAGTACCTTGATATCTATTAGTCGTTTGTTGATTTAGATTTAGATTTAGTTGTGCTAAAAGCCCCGCTGACCTTTGGTCGGTGGGGCTTTTTTGTGTGTTGTTACATCATTATGAGAGGTTGTACTGTGGATCTGTGAATATTCGGGTTGAATATAAAATTAACAAGGTTGTAGTCTGATAGATCGGAAAAATCACTGAGGGTAGGGTGGCCAGAGATGAAAAAAACAGGAAACTCACCTGGCGTCATTTTAATGATTTGGCACCTCTGGGCAGGATTCCCTTGGTTTTGAAATGGCCAAATCTGGAAATTTCACTGTTTTAGTTGTTATTAGGGGGAAAATGAGGTATTATTAAATAAAGTTGTAGAATGTTCTTTAATATTCCCCTTAAAAATTAAGGTGATCGTAATGAGTTATAATCTATCGTTGAGAACAGCAGTTGTAATGGCGGTATTGGGATTGTCAGTGTTTGTTACAGGAGAGCGTGCGGAAGCAACTTACATACGTAGCGCAGCCAATGTCGTGAGTAGTGTTGGTGAAGCTGTGCCTGTTGCAAATTTGAGTAACCAGACCGGTCTTGCCTCGACATTTATTAATGGTGTGACTGATTTTGATGCTTACTCTCCAGGGAGCGTAATGCACGATTATCCGTGGGCGAATGAGTGGTTTGCCCCATTGGGCTCTGCAACAGGCTCTCTAGTGTTTGATCTCGGGTATGTGTTTACCATTGACAGATTTGCATTCTGGAACGAAGATTCTGGTGGTGTCTCTGGAATTGAAGCCTTTTCTTCTCTTGATGGGGTTACTTGGTCTTCCTTAATTGGAGCGTATACACCTACGGATACCACCTTGGATGAGAGTTATGTCGCCGATGTCTTCAACTTCGCTACAGTTGCAAGGTATGTACGGTTTGATATGTCTGCCGCTGATCCGACAGATCAAGGTTATGCCCCAACACTGGCTGTTGGTGAAGTTGCATTTTCTGTTGCCGAAACTGTGCCAGAACCCGCAACCATGCTTCTTTTTGGAGTTGGTATGGGAGCACTTGGGTTGTTTAGG
>CAYWMZ010000131.1:0-6495 GCA_964459485.1 uncultured Desulfocapsa sp.
GGTTTTTCCAATATGCTGGCCACCATCAAGGTTGGCTCCAAAGACCGGGCTCATGCTGATCCCCGCCAGGCATCACGGCCCTTCAGCCTTGACCGCAAGGGCTTTGTACTCTCGGAAGGGGCAGGAGTGCTACTGCTGGCGTCAGAGGAGAAGATCCGGGATCTGGGCCTCAATAAACGGGCGGAAGTTGCAGGGATCGGCTGGACCTCGGATGCCAAGCACTTCACCCGTCCCAATCAGGAGACCATCGTCCGTGCCATCCATCATGCCATAGCAGATGCCGAAATCACGCCTCAGGATATCGGCAGCATCAACGCCCACGGCACCTCCACCCCCACGGGAGATGCCACGGAGGTGGCCTGTATGCGGGAGGTCTTTGGCAAAAAAATCAGTGCTATTCCGGTGAGCGCCAACAAATCTCAGGTGGGTCACAGTCTTGGGGCCTCGGCGGCCATTGAGGCAGCCCTCTCCATTGAAGCCATGGGCCAAGGCCTGGTGCTGCCCACGGTGAACCACATTGCAGATCCCGCCTTTTCCGATATTGATGTGGTCCCCAACCTGCCCCGCAGCCACAGCTACGAACACGTCCTGTCCAACTCTTTTGGCTTTGGTGGCACCAACTGCTGCATCGTCTTTCGAGGAATATAGAGAAAAAAAACTATGCGACCAAAACCCTTTATCCCCGAATTTCTGCCCGAGCATCCAGAACACGTCAAAGACAGCAACAGCGGTCTGATCTGGCATCGCGCCCAGATGCGTACCCTCTATGTGGACACCGACAGATCCCAAGTGGTGTACCACGCCAACTACCTGCGCTACTTTGAATTTGGCCGCGGGGAGCTGATGCGGGGAGCCAACTATCCCTACAGGGAAATTGAGAAAAACGGCTACGTCTACCCCATTATCAAAACCGAACTCAACTACTACACCCCCCTCTTTTATGACGACCTGATGTATATCCACACCCGGCCAGCCAGCATAGAACTGGTCAAGCTGCAGTTTGACTACTGTATCACCCGGGCCGAAGATGGTGAGATTATCTGCACCGGGTTCACCCGGCACTGCGCCGTTAACAGTGACGGGGTACCTGTCAAGGTGGATGCCAAGACCATTAAACTCTGGGAAAGTTTCCCGGTCTGATAGCAATAATGGCCACTCGCTTACCTATTCGTATCCCTGTCAGGCCCTGGTTCCGGGATCATCACTTTAACGGCCAGACCATCCTGCCAGCAGTGGAGAGTATGCTGCTGCTGGCAAAATTTGCCAGGGAACAGTACCCGGAGATTCAGCCTGCCACCATGCTGGATAGTAGTTTCTCCAAGTTTCTCACCATAGCTGAGGGGGCAACAGAACTTGCTGCCCTCATTGAGGTGGATACGAAACAGTCAGCGACTGGCGAACAGCTCTGTCTCAAGTTACTCAGTAAAATTCAACTCAAGCAAATGAGTCGCATCCAGGAGCACGCCAGAATCGCCTTTCCCCGTGAGCCCCGACCCCTTTGCACGTCGGTCTCTGTGGAGCAGCTCCATAATAGTATCACCATCGACTCCCGACACATATACCGAAATCTGGTTCCCTTTGGCCCCTGTTACCGGAGCCTTGTAAATACTCTTTATCTCAGCGGAACACACGCCTGGGGAGAACTGCTGGCGCCAAATCCGGGACGGCAACCCATGGAAGAGATCCTGGGATCTCCTTTCCCACTGGACGGAGCCATGCACGCCGCCTGCGTGCTGGGCCAGTGTATCGCAAATTTTGTGCCCTTTCCCATGGGTTTTAAGGCACGACAGGTGCTGTGTCCCACCAGAGCCGGAGAACAGTACCAATGTACGGTAAGTGCTAAATCCCTCACAGCAGAGGAGCTGTGCGTTGATCTTGAGATCAGCGATGGCCAGGGCAAGGTATATGAAATCGTGAACGGTCTGCGAATGCGAGATGTGACCAGAGGGGGAATCAGACCTGCTGCCGATCTACCCAGGCTGACATTTTCTGAACCGTAATACGGGTCAGCCAACGCAGAAAGATAAGCGAATATTTGGCCCCGGAAAAGTACATGCCAAGGCCGAAGACGACGTACGAGATGCCGTAAACCAACGGGCCGCCCACCACTGCAAGCAGGGGTTCCTGAAATTTCACAGCAAGGACACCTAAAACGGCCACCGCAGGCCAACCGAGTAGTGAGCCCAGACAGATAAGGAAAACACCCAGCAGCACCCGGGGCGAAGGACGTCCCTTAAAGGCTGCAAGATCGGCATTATCCGTAATGGCTTTGCGAACAAATTCAATTTCGACTATTCTTATGATCCATTTTACGAACAGTTGCTGCACCCAAAAACTCCCTTGCAGGATAGCCCAAAGCCCATGACACCCGGCACCGACCCCTGGTCTTTTTTTGACAAGATTTACTGTATCTCTATTGATACTCGTAAAGACAGAAGATATGAAGCCAAAAGACAGTTTGCAAGCTGTGGTCTGCTGGATCTGGTGGAGTTTGTTCTGGTCACAAAACACCCAAGCAATCGGGAGGAGGGAATTTTTGTCTCCCATATGCACTGCATCCGTAAGGGACTGGATGCCGGAGCCCAGCGTATTTTGATCTTCGAGGATGATATCCTGCTTAAAAAGTTCGACCCGAACAGACTCAATAAGGCAATCAGCCAACTCAAGGAAAACCCGTCATGGAAGGCCTTCTTCCTCGGGGCCATCTGCACCGGCATAACAAAGACCCCCGAACCCTGCCTAAGCTCCATCCGCTACCGCTGCCTGGCCCACTCCTACGCCCTCAACCGTCCCTTTGCAGAAGATCTGCTGCAACGAACCTGGTCCGGCATTCCCTATGACACCCTGCTCAAAAAGGAGTGCCACAACTTCTTTGCCCTCTCCCCGATGATCGCTTTCCAAAGCCCTGCCGCAAGTGACAACCAGACCATTACCCTGGACAGGTTCCGACGCCTCTTCGGCGGTCTGCCCCTGATTCAGAGGGCCAATGAATTTTTCCAGAGGCATAAGGCCGCCATCATCAGCCTGCACCTTCTTTTTCTGGCAGCACTTTTCATATATCTTTTTATCTGTAAGTAGTTTGCACCGGAGTAAACAGTTCCAATCCCCCCCTTTTCTTTTCTCCTCAAACTGTGTTAGATTACCTATTTTCGCAGACGAACCATTCCCCTGCAACGAAACCCAGTGAGCCCATTAACACAACAGAGTAAACGTGTTTAACTATCGCCTCCTTATCACCGTCTTTTTCCTTATCATCGCAGGCATCCTGACGGCCATTCTCCGCCTCGAAATTGACACAGACATTGTCCGTTCCCTGCCCCAGGGGCAGCGGGTAGTCAGCGATGCCCTGGATATCTTTAAAAACCATCCCATCCACGATCAGATTGCCGTGGATATCGGCCTCAACCGGGACGATCCTGACCTCCTGGTCCAGTGCGGTCGCAACCTTGAAGAGCAGCTTAAAAACAGCGGCCTCTTTGCTGAGGTGGGCGCTGCAAAGATCACCGAGCTTATTCCTGACCTGGCAGTCCAGGTCACCCGGAACCTGCCTCTGCTCTTCTCCGCAGCAGCCCTTGAGCGTGATATTGCCCCGCGCCTCAAGGCCCCCTTTATCGAAAAACGTTTTGCAGAGATTCTCCAGAAGCTGAGCAGTCTTGAAGGTATCGGACAGGCCCGTTTTATCAGCGCCGATCCTTTGGGATTTATGGAGCCGGTTATGGCCAGGCTGGCCATGCTTGCCCCTGTGGAAAACAGTACTATCCATAAGGGATTTATTTTTTCAGGAGACGGACGCCATCTGCTGCTCACCGCTCGTCCCAAGGCCGGAGGCACCGACACCGCATCCGCAAGGCAGATAGCCACCCTGCTGAACAGCGTGGCAAAAGAGCTGGCAGGCAAATACAATCAGGGTGACACCAGAATCACCATCACCCCGGTGGGTGCCTATCGTGCAGCCCTGGATAATGAGCAGATCATACGTCACGACGTGAACCTGGCCCTGCTGCTCTCCACCATAGGTATTGCCCTGCTGCTCTTTTTCGCCTTTCCCCGGCCCCTGCTGGGATTTTTTTCCCTGCTTCCGGCACTGGCCGGAACCAGTGCCGCACTGCTGCTCTACTCCCTGCTCCACCCCTCCATCTCCATTATGGTACTGGGATTTGGCGGGGCTATTATCTCCATTACAGTAGATCACGGCATCGCCTACCTCCTGTTCCTGGATCAACCCAAAGAGACCAAGGGGAGTGAGGCAGCCTTTGAGATTCGTTCCTTAGGAATCCTTGCCGTTCTCACCACCTGCGGCGCCTTTCTCACCCTCAACTTCAGTGGATTCCCGGTGTTTGTACAACTGGGTCAGTTTACGGCCATGGGAGTCCTGTTCTCCTTTCTCTTTGTGCACACAATCTTCCCCCTCCTCACCCCCACCATGCCGCCCGCTGAGAAGCAGCGCAAACTCCCCCTACAAGGGATAGTAAACAGACTCTACAATACAGGTAGATGGGGCTTTGGGGCGGCAATTCTCCTTGGCTGCACGCTCCTCTTTTTTGCAAAACCTTCCTTCAACGTGAGCCTTGCCAGCATGAACACGGTGACCGCAGAGACCGAGGCCGCAGATGCCCTGTTCAACAGGGTTTGGGGTGATATCTCAACCAAGGTTATCCTGATGCTCCAGGCGGATTCTGTTCTTAAACTGCAACAGAAAAACGATATCCTGTTGCGCAAGATGGAAGAGGATCTGCGCACCGACAAAATTCAGCCAGGCTTTGTGTCCTCCATGCTCTTTCCCGGCCCGGAACGTGCCGCAGCAAACCTTGCAGCATGGAAACAGTTCTGGACGAGCGAAAAGATTTCCCGACTACGAAGCCTCCTGGGCATGACTGGTGCAGCCAACGGCTTTGCCCCCAATGCCTTTGATGGCTTCTTAGAGCTGCTTGCCCCCTCTGCAACAGGCATGGAGAGCACTCTTCCCGCCAGATTTTTCCCACTGTTAGGGATAAGCCGGGGAGACGGCCAACTTAATCAGTTTGTCAATATCAGACCCGGAGCACACTACAACAGCCAAGATTTCCATACTCGCTACCAGATGGATGCCAAGATCTTTGACAGTCCCTATTTTTCAGAGCGGCTGGCGGATATCCTCTTTAACAGCTTTGCCACCATGCTGGAGATTATCGCTGTGGCCATAGTGCTCCTGCTGCTCCTGTTCTTTGCCAGTTGGCAGCTCACCCTGATCACCCTAACGCCCCCCCTCTTCTCCTACATCTGCACCCTGGGAACCATGAAGCTTATGGGCCATCCCCTGGATATCCCCAGCCTGATGCTCTCCATCGTTATCTTGGGGATGGGCATAGATTACTCTATCTTCTTTGTGCGGGCCCAGCAACGCTACCGTGATCCCGCCCACCCCTCATTTACCCTGGTACGAATGACCGTCTTTATGGCCGGAGGCTCCACCCTCATCGGATTTGGAGTACTCTGTCTGGCGGACCACTCCCTGCTGCGCTCCATTGGGATCACCTCCCTGCTGGGAATCGGATACTCCCTGCTGGGTGCTTTTCTGCTGTTGCCGCCCCTGCTGCAACGCTACTTTTCAGCCGACAAGACAAAACAGGCTAAGGGCTCCATCATCTACCGAGTGCGTGATCGCTACCGTCTGCTGGAGGCCTATCCACGGATGTTCGCCAGGTTCAAACTCCAGTCCGATCCCATGTTTAGTGATCTGCCCCGCTTCCTTGCCAAAGATCGCAACCGTATCACCACCATCCTCGATATCGGCTGCGGCTACGGCGTTCCCGGCTGCTGGTGTCTGGAATATCTCCCCCAGGCCACTCTCTTTGGCATCGACCCGGATACGGAAAGGGTACGGGTGGCAGCACTTGCCATGGGAAAACGGGGTGAGATCCTGTCTGATATGGCACCGGATCTCCCAACCATCCCCAAGGCCCCTGATCTGATCCTGCTGCTGGACATGCTGCACTACCTCGATGACAAAAGTGTACTCAGCCTCTTTCAGAAATGTTTTCAAGTTATGGACAATAAGGGCCTGCTCCTTGCCAGATATGTGCAGCGGGCACAACACCCATCCTGGTCATGGAAGCTTGAGGAGTACCGCATCCGTCTTCGGGGCGGCGCTGGCCACTACCGCTCTGCCAGCACCATGACAGCACTCTTGCAAGAGGCTGGTTTCCAGGTGGCGATCAATGAGACCAGCCCTAGTAATGACGAACTGAACTGGTTGATGGGACGGGCCGACAAGCTATGAGAAGCGTTGCAGAAAAGTTTGCACTGTGCTCCATTATTACAGCAATCCCCCTCTTTCTACTTGCCCCGTACTTGGTGCTGCTGCCCCTGGGCTCCTTTCTCCTGGCCTGCCTGATTGCGCCCTTCTGTCCACGCTGGAGTTTTTTTCTGCCCCAGGTCAGCCACAGCACAACGAACAACAAGGGGATTGCACTCACCTTTGACGATGGCCCGTCCCCAAGCTCCACCCCCATTGTC
>CAYWMZ010000132.1:0-6462 GCA_964459485.1 uncultured Desulfocapsa sp.
GTCAATGTCCATGCCGAAGTGGGGATGACATTCCCCGCAGCCCTAAAGGCCTTTTTGCGTCAGGATCCTGATATTATCATGGTTGGTGAGATTCGAGATATCGAAACCGCTGAAATTGCCATCAAGGCAGCCATGACTGGCCATCTGGTTTTTTCCACCCTGCATACTAATGACAGTGCTGCAACCATTGGTCGTCTTATTGATATCGGTATTCCATCTTTTATGCTGGCCTCATCCATAACTATGGTTTTGTCACAGCGATTGGGGCGGAGGTTGTGCCAGAAGTGCAAAAAACCGGAGCAGCGTGATCCCAAGGAACTTCTCAGTATGGGCTTTCATGAAGATGAAGTGGATTATGTGGTTACCTACGGGCCTGTTGGTTGTCCTGAGTGTAATGGTCTTGGTTACAAGGGACGGGTCGGTTTTTTCGAGTTGATGGAGGTTACCGATGAGGTATCGAAGGCCATCAGCGCAGAAGTCCCCGAAGACCAGCTACGGAAGGTTGCTGTTCAGGAGGGGATGACACCTCTGCGTGATGCTGCCATTGAAAAGGTACGCCAGGGTGTCACCAGTGTGGAAGAAGCTCTGCGGCGAACTGTTGCCCATGAGGAGAGCCTGCCAGCTTATCTGGTAAATCCTGATGTGGAGAAGTATGAGGATGGGGATGTAATTATTCGTGAAGGGAATACGGATCTGGATTTTTTCAAACTGCTCCGTGGTGGTCTCTCTGTTGTGAAAAATGGTAAGAAGATAGCCGAGCTCACCGAACCAGGAGAGTATTTTGGAGAGATGGCGGTGTTGTCTGGGGAGGCCCGTAACGCATCCATTGTCTCTCTGGGGCGATCTGCCATTAAGCGTTATCCGGGTGATAAACTCGATGAAATTATTGCTAAATATCCGGATGTGTCCGGTCATCTCTTCCGGGCCATGGCCAGTCGTCTCCATAAATCAAATCAGATTATCGTGAAGCTGGCTGCGAGTGCCGCTCGCAAACCTTCCGGGCGTTGATAGAAAAGAGTATGATCAGTGCCTATATAATTGCCTACAATGAGGCATGGAAGATACGAGATGCCATCAATTCAGTCCTTTGGGCCGATGAGATCGTGGTGGTGGATTCGCATTCTACCGATGATACGGTAGCCATTGCCGAGTCCTTAGGGGCTCGGGTTGTGCAGGTCGATTTTAATGGGTTTGGAGACCTGCGAAATCGAGCAATTGCTGCCTGCGAACATGCGTGGATATTTAGCCTTGATTCCGATGAACGATGTACGCCTGAGGCGCGTGATGAGATTTTAGCAAAGATAGCCAACCCGGGAAAGACCGAGGCCTGGTATATTCCCAGGCGAAATTTCTTCATGGGGCGCTGGATAAAACACTCCGGCTTTTACCCCGATTATCGTCAGCCACAGTTATTTAAAAAGGGTTGCCTCCAATTTGATCTTGATATGGTGCATGAGGCCTATCATGTGCGTTCGGCCGAACCTGCCGGATATTTAAAACATCCAATCTGGCAGATCCCCTTTCGAGATCTTGAAGAGGTTCTCCACAAGGCCAACAAATACTCAAGTCTTGGGGCCCAGAAGTTGGCAGATGAGGGGAAATCCGGGGGCATGTTTAAGGCCCTCGGGCGTGGAGTCTGGTCTTTTTTTAAACTCTACTTCCTGAAACTGGGTATCTTGGACGGCTGGCCAGGCTTTGTAATTGCGGTGGGCAATTTTGAAGGGACATTTTTTAAATACGCAAAACTGCACGAATTGACTGCCTCCTGGGATCCTCCCCAGGCGCCGCCCTTGAAAAAACCCTGAACGCTCCCTGTTCTTCATAAAGCTTACCGCTCTTCTCTCATTTTTTTGTGGAGATTGAGCCCGTTTTCACACCAGATCAGTCGATTTTTGATAGTAGCATCCAGGATGCTGTCATTCTCTTCCAAGTGGGCACGCGAGTGGATCTTGTGGAAGAGGTGATAGGCCACTGCTTTAAACTTGAGGTTTTGCCTCTTGGTGCCACTGTGTAAAAGGCGTGCAGTGAATTCTGAGTCTTCTCTGCCCCATCCCACAAAGTCCTCGTTAAAGCCATTGACGGTCTCAGCATCTTTGCGCCAGAAGGCAAAGTTGCAGGTCTTAATTCCCGGCAGACGTTTGCTGGAGAAACTAAAGAGGCGTGACAGGAGAGTGGAACGAATACAGTTCTTCCTGTTCTCAACCCCTGGATCGCTGAAGCAGGGACAGAGCGCCTTCTGTTCCAGACCCTTTTTGGTGGAGTCAGCATTGAGCAGTACCCGTGAGCCTTGGATGAAATAACCGGGTTTTGATGCTTCCAGGTGATCTGCAACAAAGTTTTCTTGGATTACAATATCTCCATCTATAAGAATAATATAGCTTCCTTTGGCAATGGCTATTGCCTTGTTACGGCTTCTGGAGAGTCGAAATCCCTTGTTTTCCTGCCAGGAATGGACGATGGGGATGGGAGAGTTTTGTTGCATGGCAACTATTAGTTCTCTGGTGTCTTCATCTGAGCCGTCATCGGCAATGATAATTTCAGTGGGCGGATGAAGCTGTTTCTGCACTGAGAGGATGGATAATTCGAGAGCCTCCTTCCAGTTGAAGGTGGTTATGATAAGGGAAATTTTCACAGTTTTTCAGTATGATTGCGTTGGGAGGAATTGAGATTTAGCCTATCTGTAATATGCTCATACACCGTATCCACGGTGAGTTCATTCATACAGCGCCAGTTATGTTGAGTGCAAGGCTTCTGAGCGTAACAGGGGCTGCAGTCCAGGGGAACTCGTATGACGGTGCTGTTCTTTCCATAGGGGCCGGTACGCACGGGATTTGCAGGCCCAAAGAGTGCGAACAGTGGGATTTCTAAGGCTGCTGCGATATGCATTGGACCGGTATCGTTACAGATAAAAAAACTAGCCCTTTTAGTTAAGGCCACGAGTTCCTTGAGTCCGGTTTTCCCTGCAAGATTTATGGCCTTTCCCTGACTTCCGGCTACTACTTCTCCCGCAATGTCTTTATCGCTGTCACCTGCGATAACAAGGCTTGATATATGAAGCCTTGCTGCAAGTGCTGCAAAACGTTTGGCTGGCCATCGATTGGCCTTTTTCCCGGCAGATGGTACCATAATGCAGAACTGTTCAGGAAGGGTGCTCAGGAGTCCTGTGATGTCGGGCAGCGGTGGAAAGGGATAGGTGATTTCAGAGGTATCGCAATCAATCAGATCTGCCAGCAGCAGATAGCGATCTATGGCGTGGATCTGGTCTCCTCCTTTTATCTTATGGCTATAGAAAAATGGACTGCCCTCATCCGAATCAGAAAACCCGAGCCGATATCTGGCAGCTGCTGCCCAGCTGATTAGACCAGAACGAAGGAGTCCGGAGAGATCAATGGAGATATCAAACCGCTCTTTTTTAAGCCCCCTTCGGAAAGCATTCATTTCCGTCAGACTCTTCCCTATCCTGCCAAAATCCTTCCAGCCATCTTTATCCATAATCCACAGTTTGTGAATAAGGGGATGGCCTTCCAGGAATGTGTGTAGTCCTTTGGCGATTACCCAGTGGATCTCACACTTTGGATACCGTTTTTTCACCACAGCCAGAAAGGGCAGGCTGTGGACGATATCTCCCCAGGCACTGGGTTTAATAATAAGAATCTTCTCTGGTTCCTTGGTGAAGCGTATGGGATCAGTCATTGCGTCCATCGTGCTCCTGCCGACAACAGTCTGCTATTTCAATAAGGTGTTTCACTGCACGTTCTGCGGTCCATGGAGATTGCGGCCAGCATTGCAGCAGTTGACCATTACGGTGTTTTTCCGTAATCGTTACGATTCCCCTGGCAATCTCTTCCCGGCTGTCTGCAGCAACAGAGAAATGTCCACCATCTGTGAGGATGGTGTTGATCTCAGGGTTGTGATAGGTGAGTGCCAGGATGGGGCGACCAGTATGCATATATTCATAGAGTTTTGAGGGAATGGTTTCGCTGGAAAAAAATTCCCGGTTTTGAATCAGGATAAGGCAACAGCTTTGGGCCATCTTGCTGACGGCAAGGGCACGTGGCACTTTGCCACGGAATTTTAGCACACCCGGATAGGGAAAGCTTGAAATACAGCTGGCAGTGGTGCTGTCGCAGGTGCCGTAAAAGTTGAACTGGAGGATATCCTTTAACGAATGGTCTTTTTTGATACAGTCCAGAATGGCAGGGATAAGCAGGCTTGCATCACGGCTTCCTCCCAGGGATCCGAAGTGGTTGAAGATACATTTATCGCTGGCTGTAAATGGAGTTCTTTTCGCCTGTTTTTGGGCGCCCGGATAGATGGTATGGCTATTGTTATCTATTCCCGTCCTCTGATTAGAATTTTCCCGGGCCGCATCACACATAAATATGGTGGCACAGGACTCTGTGCGGATGAGCTTTTCCAGCCGGGAGTAGTAGCGGAAGGCCGTTTTACTGCGATGGTATCCAGTATCATGAATAAGGGGATCCTGGAGCTCTGCGATCCAGGGCAGTTTGGTCTTTCTGGCGATTTTGGCAGCGGCCAGGTGGGCGCAGGCCGGGCCACCTGTAGAATAGATGAGTTCGGGATTGTATTTGCGACAGAGCTGTTTGCCCTTTTGACTGGCACGGATATACCAGGACCACTCACTCTCTAGGTCAACAAAGATCTTCTCCAGCAGGTAGAGGGGCAGGATGGGGAGGAGCAGCGGGGTTTCAATCAGTTTAAATTGAAATTTGGTCTTGCAGCGGGGGCGGAGAAAATTTCGCAGTTCGAAGCGAAGGCCCGAAGGGGCGATGGAGAGCGCCGTTTTATGGGTGAATTTCTTATGGGGGGCAGCACCTGGGCTTGACAGGAGGATGGGTTCTATCCCCATGGATACGAGGGGCGCCAGCTTGTCATCAATATGCTGAGAACTGGCACTGCCATCACTATTGCTCAGGTAACTGAGGATCAGCCACCTTCTCTGCTCTGCTTTGGGTTGGGTACTCATAGCTTATGGCGAACAGTGCCTGTTAAAATAGCCTTGCAGCGGTTTGAGCCTCCTCCAATAGAGGAGGCGTTTGAAAGGACTGTTGGGACGTAGTGTGTCAGCCACACGCAATCGGTTGAAAGCCCGGTAACAGGCTGGTTTCTCGGTGTTACGACCCTCGAAATGTTCTCTGTATCGTTGTAGGATCCAGGCATTTTTCATCCTTACATGGGGAGCGTCGGGGGGGCAGTGGTGCTTATCGGTGAAAAGTTTACGATTCGCCTTCATAAGCCGTTTGGTTGCAGCGGGTTGTTTGGAAAAGGTGGCAGAACCCTGATGGTAGATAAAGGTATCTTCTGTAATTCTCAACTCTTTCTTGCGAAGCCTTGCACGATAACAAAAATCTGTATCTTCATAAAAACCCAAGCCAAATGCCTCATCGAGTCCAGAGAGTTCTTCATAGAGCTTTTTTCGTATTGCCACACAAAAAAAACCTAGAATATCGGTTGAAAATGTGAGGCCATTGGACTCCTTGCACCAGAGCTCTCCCTCATGGAGGATATCGGGAGCAGAGGAGGAACCTATATGGATCTGCTGCTCATTTCCGCAACTATTGGTCACCGGACCCAGCATATCCCAGGTGGGGTTCTGAGTCAGGAGTGTGGCAAGCTGAGTCATAGCATCAGGGGGGACTAAGGTGTCATTGTTGAGTAGGATAAGTATGTCGCTCCTGGTGCTTGCAACCCCATCATTATTTCCTCCGGCATAGCCCCGGTTATCTTTGTTAAATAGAACCTTCAGGCGACTATCTGTGGTAGAGAACGCTTTGAGCTGAGCCCTGGTGTAGCTGTCTGAGTTATTATCCACCACCACACATTCAATATCCTCGTCACCCCCAAGGAGGCTGCGCAGGCAGGGACCAGTGCAAGTATCAAAATTATTGTAACTGACAAGGACAATGCTACAGATGGGTTTAACAGCCATGGGTCTGTAACAGGGAGTCGATGTCAGAGTTGCAGATCAGGTGAATATTGGCCCGAACTTTGTCCTCAGACCACTGCCACCAGGAAAGTTTGAGGAGTCTAGTCACAGTATCTTTATTAAAGCGCATTTTTAAGATCTTCGCAGGATTCCCTCCCACGACTGCATAGGGCTGGACATCCTTGCAGACAAGGGCACCGGCCCCTAAGATTGCACCATCTCCCACGGTTACCCCGGACAGGATGGTAACACCATACCCTATCCACACATCGTTACCAATATGGGTATCGCCTTTACTGTGGGTCATGGCAGGGAGATCCTCAGTTTCAGGCCAGGGGCAGGGGATTTCAGAAAAGGGATATGTACTGGCATTGTTGCTGCGGTGTTCTCCCCCCAGAAGAATAGTAACCTTTGCAGCGAAAGAGCAGTATTTACCAATGGAAAGTTTGCTCTTATGGTCATAATTTTTTATGTGGGGGCTGCCGTAAGTGAAGGCTCCAATTGTAAATTGCTCT
>CAYWMZ010000133.1:0-6407 GCA_964459485.1 uncultured Desulfocapsa sp.
GGGTCATTACATCACGCACTATCCTACTGCCCAGTTCAAGAATATTAAAGATGACTCGTTCCTGATCGGCACCGATTTCGCCAGACTGGCGGGATAGGGCAGCAATGGTTTGCAACTCTTCGGCGGAGATGGAATCACTCTTTTCAGGTTGAGGGATCAGATGGGTCATTAGCTGACAGAGCCAGACGATGGGGCTTAGAAGAATAACCATCCAGCGCAGGGGGTAGGCAATATAGGGGGCCAAAAGCAGTGAATAACTGATCCCTATGGTCTTGGGGAGGATTTCTGAAAAGAGCAGTATGATAAGGGTGAAAAGGGCCGAAAAAAGGAACAGGTTTTTTTCTCCAAAGACCACAGCTGCGGCAGCACCGGCAACGGCTGCCCCTATGGTGTGGGCGATGGTGTTCAGGGTGAGTATGGCCGTTATGGGCTCTTCGATATCTTCACGCAACTCCTGCAACAGAGATGCTGAATTGTGGCCCTGCTTTTTGAGCATTTCAACCTGACTGCTGGATATGGAGTAGAGTACCGCCTCAAGGATGGAACAAAAAGCAGAAATGGAAACGGCTAGAATGACGGCAAGAATAAGTGTTGTAGTCAATGACGACTCCCATGGAGAAGGAAAAATAATAATTTAAATCCAGTATACTTATCTTTTTGATCTTTGCCAAATAGAAGTGTTGGAGCTATAGTAAAGAATCTCAAGAATAATCATTAGTGCAAATATATGGAGGGAATACAGTGAAATCGACAAAACTTATCGTTGCCAGGAAGAGTGCTGAACAGTTTAGCGGAGACCTGCTGGTCAGCTGTCTGGGCCAGGATAAAAAAGGGCGTGTTGAAGAGGTGGACAAGAGTGGCTGTAAAGAGCTGAAAGAAGCCATTGACCTTGGAGATTTTAAGGCCAAAACCGGGCAAGATTTTTTGGTCTATCCGCTTGGCTCTGCTAAGGTCAAGGGGGGCCCTAAAAGAATGCTCTATCTTGGCCTGGGGAAGGTTCATGATAAGAACAGGATTGAGCTGCGTGAGATGTGCCGTTCCATAGGTGGTACCATTGCTGGTAGGGCAGAAGGCTTGCAGGCCTCAAAGATTGGCCTGACACTCCCCATTATTGACGGATTGACTGGTGTTGAGGTGGCAGAATGTCTGGTCGAAGGGATTCTGCTCGGCGATTACCGTTTCGTAAAATATAAAAATAAAAAGAAGAAATCTGAAGATAAGGTCTTTAAGGGGATCCAAAAGATCAGTGTTTACTCCGCAGCCGCTGCCAAGGATCTGCATCTGTCATTGGATAGGGCACAGCGGAGTGCCAATGCCGCTTGCAGCGCACGCAATATGGCAAATGAGCCAGGGAATGGCTGGACACCTTCCTGTTTTGCCTGCTATGCGGAATCCCTGGCTGAACAGTTTCAACTGAAGTGTAATATTCTCTACAGATCTGATATGAAACGTCTCAAGATGGGGGGCCTGCTTGCGGTGAATCAGGGTTCCTCAGAACCCCCCAAACTTGCCATACTTGAGTACAGAAGTTCGAAGAAAAATGCCCAGACCATTATGCTGGTGGGAAAGGGGCTCACCTTTGATTCGGGCGGTGTCAGCCTGAAACCAGCTTCAGGTATGCAGGATATGAAATATGATATGTGCGGAGGGGCTGCGGTGTTATCGGCCATGGCGGTGGTGGGTGCCGAAAAACCGGGTGTGAATGTGATAGCCCTTGTTCCTGCCACCGACAATATGGGGGGGAGTTCGGCCCTGAAACCGGGAGATATTATCCGACATTATAGTGGGATTACGTCTGAAATTATCAATACCGATGCCGAAGGGCGTCTGATCCTGGCCGATGCCCTGGCCTACGGGATAAAAAAGTATAATCCAAACTGTGTGGTGGATCTTGCCACCCTGACCGGAGCCGTTATCATGGGCCTTGGTCACCACCGTACCGGGATCCTTGGGAACAATCAGGAGGTGATAGATCGTATCCTTGCCGCAGGAGAGGGCTGTGGCGAGCCGCTCTGGCAGCTCCCCCTGGATAAGGAGTATTCCAAACAGATTGATTCCGATGTGGCCGATATTAAAAACAGTGGCGGCAGACCTGCCGGAACCATAACTGCTGCGGCCTATCTCCAGAAATTTGTGGGCGATACCCCCTGGAGTCATATGGATATAGCCGGAACAGCATGGGACTTCACCGAGAAGAGCTACATCCCTAAAGGCCCCTCAGGGACGGGGGTCAGAACCCTGGTGGCCTTTATTCGAAATTGGAAAAAGCTGGATTGAGTTCGGCGCAAGCAGGTGCTGAATCTTGAGTGAAAACAGTTCAGACCTCATCAAAAGGGAAGTCGGGTTCCTTTAAAAGTTTTGCCATACGCTGTTTGGTGGCCGTCTTTTCGTGGTGGAAGTCAACAAGGGAGTTTATGATTTCCACCACTTCCTCAGGGCTGGCTCCTCGCTTAATGCGTCGTCCGACCTTTGGAAAAGGTCCGCTTTTGCCTCCGGCATAGATCTCGTAGCCCTTTCTGGTTGCGATTACTCCGATGTCCGTCTCTTTGGGTGCTGAACAGTTTAAGGGACATCCGGAAATGGCGATTTTAAATTTGGCCTTGGTTTCCTTTCTGTCTTTAAAGTGTGAAAGTATCTTGTCACTCATGGCTTCGGTGTCCACGATACCAAGAGGACAGTGGTTTTTGCCGATACAGATGCGGGGCAGGGGAAATTTCCCGGGTCCTTTAAATTCGGCGCCAAGTTCAGCAAGTTCGGCTTTCACTGTGGCAGCAGCCTCTTCAGGGACGTTTATCAGACGTAGGTTCTGGGCTAGAGAACAGTACAGTCCAAGATCAAAACGCTGGGCTAAGTCATGGGCCTTGGCCATAATATCCAGTGGTAGGCGGCCGGCAGGGAGTAGAATTGTGATGCTGATATTTTTTGTGCTCATGGGAGAATTAGTTTGGTTAAGGTTGTTCTGATTATGACCACACCCTATTTTTTGTGCAGGAAGTGGCTGATATTCTTGAGGACGGCCATTGGCATTCCAAAGATCTTGGCTACCGTACCTTCTTGGTGTTGGCGTTTATTGATGCTGCTGCCCACTTTAAAGTCGGAGTGAAACTCCTTACCGCAGGAGGGGCAGCGCATTACGATCCCTCCCACATTGGTGGGGAAACGTAATTTCTGACCGCATTGCGGGCATGGTTTTTCACAGTATTCGGGCATGGGAATAGTCCGGTTCCATCTTAGTTACACCGCAAAATAGTGGGCCTGAGGATGATGAACTACCATGGCTGAGACGCTGAGTTCCGGTACCATTTCCATGGACGAGCTCAATTTAACTCCGATGCTTTCAGCGTCTAGTAGGTCAAACAGGGGCCTTTGCAAGTCAAGGTCAGGACAGGCAGAATAGCCAAAGCTATAGCGTTGGCCACTCTTTGCAATACCCAACTCCTGCCGCATAAGGGTGTGGGTATATTGGGCCAGGGCCTCTGCTGCTTCCACTCCAAACCCGTGGAGGAGGAGGTAGTCGTGATATTTGTCTTCCTTGTACAACTCCTGGCAGCGTGCGGCAATCTTCTCTCCAAGGGTAGCCACAAAGAAGCCAACCAGATCGTCACCCTGCTCTTTACTCCGAAAAAAGTCCACCAGGCTCTGGTAAGGTTCCCGACCTTGCCTTGGGAGCTCAAAGGGGTACTCCTGTCCCTTATGCTGAACCAATAGCTGTTCAGCGTCACGCTGACAGGAAAACCAACCGTAGCGAATTTTGGGTGCCAGGAGATCTTCTGCTAAAACCCGTTCTTTTATACTGTTGAACTCAGGGATAACCGTTGTTTCCAGAAGCTCCTGATAACTTGCATCATCGAGCTTCCCCCGTTTATACCCCCAGCGGCCCCGAAACAGGATTTGCTGGTTGAGCAGGGGCAGGAACTGCTCCGGGGAGGCGTTTGTGGTTTTGGCACCGGTGAAGGGCGGAACTGGGATCTCTGTCAAGAGCTGTACCGGAGATTTCTTTTTGGTGTCGGTGCTGGTGTCGGTTCTGCCTTTTTCCTGCCAGGTACTTGAGCTCAGGATTCCCTTCTCAAAGTCCTGGATCGCCTTCAGTCCGGCAAAGGCATCACGACAGTAGATCACAGGGGCATCGTAGAGCGGGGCACAGTCCATGGCCACAAACTTACGGGTCAGTGCGGCCCCGCCTAACAGGATAGGCCTTTTCAGACCTGCTGCCTTGTATTTGGCCATACTTTCCTGCATGATCATGGCAGATTTAACCAGCAGTCCACTAAGACAGATCAGGTCAATTTCAGGAGTATCTCGCACCGTTTCCATGATGGTTTCGGCACTCACCTTGATGCCAATATCAATGACCCGGTAGCCGTTGTTGGAGAGAATGATATTGACTAGGTTTTTGCCGATATCATGGACATCTCCCTGAACAGTTGCCAGGAGAATGCATGGCGCATCTGACCTGTCATTCTTGTCCATAAAGGGTTCCAGAATGTCCACAGATTTACGCATAACCTCTGCTGATTGCAACACGAAGGGAAGGAGCATCTCCCCTGAACCGAAAAGAACACCAACCTCACGCATTGCGGCCACCAAATGCTGGTTCACAATTTCAAGGGGCGTGTAGCGGTCAAGAAGCATGCGAAGTATGTCGGGAAGATCTTGCTGATTGCCAAGCATAATCCGTTCCCGGATCATCTCCTCAGGACTCCCCTCCTGCTTATCTTCATTGTCATCTACAATATCATGATCTTCAAAGTATTGAATAAAGGCCATAAGGGGCTGATCGTTTGTGTCCTGCCTGTCGTAGAGGAGATCCAGGGCCAGGGCCACAGCATCCGAATCGATGGAGTCCAGGCTGATACAGTTAGTGGGATCAATGATAACCGCATCCAGTCCTGCTGCCACGGCCTCATGCAAAAAGACTGCGTTGAGTACCTTGCGGGCAGGTACAGGCAGACCAAAAGAGATATTAGAGAGGCCAAGGATGGTGTGGCAACCGGGCAGTTCAGCCTTAATACGCTTAATGGCCTCCATGGTCTGCACGGCGGCATCCCGTAAATTTTCATCCCCTGAGCCCACTGTGAAGGTGAGTGGATCAAAAAAGAGTGAGTCGGCAGCTATGCCATGTTTTTCGGTGACCAGTGTATGGATACGCCGGGCTACTTTTACCTTGGCATCGCAGTCCATTGCCATACCGTCTTCGTCAATGGTGAGAGCGGTAACACAGGCGCCATATTTTTTAACGGCAGTACACACCGTATCCAGGTTGTCACCGCCATCTTCCAGATTGATAGAGTTGACAATGGGGCGACCCGGATAGGCAGCAAGGGCCTTGACAATGACAGTAGGTGATGTGGAATCTATCATCAGAGGAGCCCGGAGGCTCTTGCCGTACATCTGAACCAGGGTAACCAGATCCTGCTCTTCGTTACGTCCTGCCCAGGCAGCACTAAGATCAATTATGTGAGCCCCAAGTCGTTCTTGATCAAGACCAACCTGGAGACAGCCTTCATAGTCATCTGCTATGAGGAGTTCCCTGAATTTTTTTGAACCTGTGGGGTTTGAGCGTTCCCCGATAATCAGGGGGGCTGGCTGCTGGGTGATATCGATGGCCTGATAGAGGCTTGCCACCTGATTCAGGACACTGTTGTTTATTATCTTTTTCACTTCAACACCTCACTGCGATCGGCAGGTACGGCATTATGCAAGGCAGCAACCAGTCCTTTGATATGGGCAGGAGATGTGCCGCAACAGCCGCCAACAATGGAGACCCCTTTTTTGGTAACAAAGTCATGCATATGTTGTCCGTAGTCCTTGGGGCTTAGCGGATATCGGGTTTCACCATTCTCAACGATGGGCATTCCCTGATTGGGAATGCAGGAGATTCGTTCCTTCCAGTTCTTGCAGAGATAGTCGATTTGGGGCTCCATGTCTGTGGGGCCGGTGGCACAGTTTAGGCCAAGGGAAAAAACAGGGAAGGGGGCGATGGTGGCGCATACTGCACTGATATCGCTACCAACCAGCATGGTTCCCTGCTGTTCAAAGGTGACTGAGGAGAGTACCGGAATGTTGACGCCGGTTTTTTCCAGGAACTCAAAACAGGCAATAAGGGAGGTCTTAATTTGAAGGAGATCCTGGCAGGTTTCCACAATCAGGGCGTCAACCCCGGCCTCCAGCAGAGAGTCCATCTGTTCCGTCACCGTATCTGCCAAATCCTTTGGGGCTATGTGGCCAAGGATGGGGAGCTTTGTGGTGGGGCCGATGGAACCCACCACATAGCGGGGGCATTCGGCGGTGGCATATCTACTGATGGCCTTTCGGGCGTTGGCAACTGCTGCCCGGTTTAGTTCTGAAACCTTGGTTTCCAGACCATACTCTGACAGCACCACTGAAGAAGCACCAAAGGTGTTGGT
>CAYWMZ010000134.1:0-6376 GCA_964459485.1 uncultured Desulfocapsa sp.
CCGGCCCCATGACCTCGGAGAGTCCGTAGATATCCACGGCCTTGATGTTCAGTTTACGCTCCACCTCATCACGCATATTCTCGCTCCAAGGCTCGGCACCAAAGACTCCCACGCGTAAAGAGAGGGATTTGGGGTCAACGTCCAGGGCCTCCATGGCCTCGGCAAGGTTCAGGGCGTAAGAGGGGGTGGCAAGGAGCACGGAGGATTTAAAATCCTTCATAATGGTGATCTGGCGCTTGGTATTGCCGCCGGAAACCGGAATAACCGTGGCTCCAAGACGCTCAATCCCATAATGGGCTCCAAGACCACCGGTGAACAGGCCGTAGCCATAGGCGTTATGAACCATATCCCGGGAAGTTACCCCGGCACAGGTCAAGGCACGGGCCATAAGTCCGGACCAGGTCTTGATATCTTTTTTGGTATAGCCCACAACCGTGGGTTTCCCCGTGGTACCGGAGGAGGCATGAACCCGCACCACCTTGTCCATGGGCACGGTGAAGAGGCCAAAGGGATAGTTATCCCGCAAGTCTTCCTTAACGGTAAAGGGCAGTTTAGCAAGATCTGCAAGGGACTGGATATCTTCGGGTTTTACCCCGGCTGCATCCATCTTTTCCCGATACGGGGCCACAGTCTTGTAAACCCGCGCCACCAGATGCTGAAGACGTTTTAACTGAATAGACTCCAGACCGACACGCGGCAGGGTCTCCATCTCTTCTTCCCAATATAGTGTCATAACTCTTCTCTCCGTATTGCTTCTAGGCAGTGAGCATGCGACCCGCTGCAAAGGCCTTCAGGTTCACAGCACGAAAGCGTTCAGGAATCCTGGTATTGATTATATTTTCGTACACCTCGGCAGCCATGGGCAGGAATGCGGACATGGCACCCACCATAACAACATTGGCCGCTTTTACTTCACCCGCCTTACTGGCAATATCAAAGGCATCCACCGTAACCACTTCTATCCCTTTAGACCTGATGGCCTCAAGGGCCTCAGTGGGATAGGCCACGTTGCCCATGGCCACACTAGGCGGTTTGATCTGCTGGCTGTTGACAATCACCTTGGATTCCTGATGCAGATAGGGTAGATAACGAACCGCCTCCATCATCTCAAAAGAGATCAGGATATCGGCCCTGCCAGGTTCAATGAGTGGCGAATAGACCTTCTCGCCATAACGCAGTTGGGCCGTAACCGAGCCGCCACGCTGGGCCATACCATGCACTTCACTCTTTTTAGCATCGTATCCTGCCTCAAGCAGGGCATATGCGGTGACTTCACTGGCCAGCAAAATGCCCTGGCCGCCTACTCCGGAAAAAAGAATATTTCCTGTTGTTGCCATTGTCTATTCTCCCTTCCTGTTGATTGCTTCAAACTTACACAGAGTTGCACACTGACCACAGCCATTACACTGCCCCTCATTGATCACTGCAAACCCCTTCTGTTTCTCTTTATACCCTTTGGCCACGGCCTCTTCAGGCGTTATATTGGTCCAGCTGATGGCTGGACAGCCAAGATTAACACAGGCCCTACATCCCACGCAATTTTCCGTAGCAGTCGAGTAGGGATTATGGGCTGCATTTTTGATTTCCGGTAACAGCACACAGGGTGCCCGGGAGATCAGGACACAGAGCTCATCCATCTCCAGTGCCTTTTTAAGTGCTATTTTACACGCTGCGATATCATGGGGATTAACCACCTCCACATGCTTGACACCTACCGCCTTACACAAATCTTCAAGGTTGATGGCGTTGGCTGCCTCGCCCATTATATTACAACCGGAAGCGGGATTGTTCTGCTGACCGGTCATAGCGGTGATGCGGTTATCAAGGATAATAAGGACAGTCCTGGAGTCGTTGTAAACCGAGTTAATCAGCCCATTAATCCCAGAGTGAATAAAGGTGGAATCACCAATTACGGAGACCAGCTTTCCTCTGCCCTGCTCGCCCAGCGCCTTGGCCATACCGTGGGCGATGGTGACCGAAGCCCCCATACAGACGCAGGAGTCCATGGCAGACAGGGGTGGCAGAAACCCTAAGGTGTAACAGCCAATATCACCCGAGACAAATACATCTTTCATCTTGGAGAGGTTATAAAATACTCCACGATGGGGACAGCCGGCACACATATTAGGGGGCCGCATGGGAAGCTCAACTGGAGCAAAGAGTTCAGGGGCGGAATCAGGATCAATGGCGTCCCGCACGATAGCGGTATTGAGCTCACCCTGATTTGGGATAAGATCCTTGCCATGGCAGGAAACCCCCATCCCCTTGATATGATGTTCCAGGAAGGGGTCAAGTTCTTCAATTATATAGAGTTCATCCACACTGGCAGCAAAGGCTTTGATCTTCTTTTCAGGGAGGGGCCAGCTCATACCAAGTTTTAAGACCGAGGCCTCTGGAAAGGCCTCCTTCACATAGAGGTAGGAGACACCGCCGGTGATAAAACCACGTTTGGTATCCGCCATCTCCACCTTATTAAAGGCATCACCTTCGGCCACCGCCACAAGTCTTGCACTACGTTCTTCCACAACCTTTCTGCGGTTACGGGCATTACCGGGCAGCATAACAATCTTAGCAGGAGCCTTCTCGATACCGCAGGTGGCGGCAGACTGCATCATCTCGCCACGGCTGAGTACCCCTTTCACATGGGCAACCCGGGTGGTTATGCGAAAGAGCACCGGCGTGTCATATTCTTCTGACAATTCAAAAGCATCTTTTAACAGCTCTTTAGCCTCGGCGGGATCGGAAGGCTCCAGCATGGGCAGTTTAGCAGCATAGGCATAGTTGCGGTTATCCTGCTCATTCTGGGAGGAGTGCATTTCGGGATCATCGGCGGTAATCACCACCAGGCCACCCCGAACACCCGTGTAAGAGGCGGTAAACAGGGGGTCGGCTGCAACGTTGACACCAACATGCTTCATGGTGGCAAAGGCGCGAACACCAGCAAATGAGGCACCGATGGCCACTTCCAGGCCAACCTTTTCATTGGGTGCCCATTCGGTATAGACCCCTTCGTATTTTGAGAGGTTCTCCATGATCTCTGTGGAGGGTGTTCCGGGATAGCCCGAGGCGACCTTGACTCCTGCCTCATAGGCAGCCATGGCAATGGCCTCATTTCCGGACATCCAGAGTGTCTTGCTGTCTGTCACTTTTTCACCTGTATCTATCTTTTTAATTTATACTGCCTTTCCGCTTGGAAGATAATTCCATCGTGAGATGAGATCCTTTCACAACGCAGTTGGTTACATATTCCCCAGAAAAAGAATTTGGGATCTTGTTCCAATGCATTAGCAGGAAAAGGCAGCGTGCTCCCCTCAAACTTTCCTCATTTCTGCCAAACCGTCACTAAAAAAGGGTTCAAAATTACTCCACAAAGCAACATTGAAGCAAGTTATTTTTTATGAAACAGTCCCCAACATAAAAACAATTCCTCATTTCCCCGGATAAACGCCACAACATGGCAAAGGAAGCAGGTAAATCGAGTTCCCGAACCAAAAAGATCTCTAAGCCGAGTTACAACCACTGCCCCCTGACCAAGCATATCCCCGTATAAAACAGGGCGATAACACAAAAGGCCGTATCCTCGGGCGAGGATACGGCCTTTTTTCCACTCGGGACAACTTCCGAAAAAGATCTCTCCTCCCTGCTACAAGACCCCGATCTCCACCCGATTTCTCCCATTCTGTTTGGCCATATAGAGTGCCTGATCACTGCACTCAATGAGGGCCACCTTGCTCAAGGCCTGGTCACTCATATCGGTGGCGGCAACCCCCACACTTATGGTTACAGAAATGGGTTGTACGTCGGTAGCAAATATTTCCTGTTCAATCCCCCTGCGAACTCGTTGCGCCAACACTTTGGCCCCCTTACAGCCAGTCTCCGGCATGACAATGGCGAATTCTTCTCCACCGTAACGGGCTACAATATCACAGTTACGCACCAGATGTACAATAACCCTGCCCACCTTTTGCAAAACCTCGTCACCCACTGGATGACCAAAGGTGTCGTTTACTTTTTTGAAAAAATCAATATCCACCATCAACAGAGCAACATCCCGTTTATAACGTTGCGCCCGACGCAACTCTCCCCCAAAGACTTTTTGAAAATATCTAAAATTGTACAATCCAGTAAGACCGTCCCGATAGGCCAGCTCTCTGAGGCTGCTGTTTGCATGCTGCAGTTCCACGGCAAGTTGCTCCGCATTCTGTTTGGCCTGCTTTAGCTCCAAGACCATCTGCCCATAAGAGTAATTGAGATTTCCCAGCTCCTCATTAGCCTCCTGCATGATCTGAGAAAAGGGCTTCATGGCTCCGGGATCCACAGCAAAGAGCTCAAGAATTTCCAGAGAACGCTCTCCCACGGTATCAATCAGCTCATCGGTTTTTTCTTTGCTAAAACCCCACTTCTTCTCCAGCCCGGTATGCACTTCAAGGGATCGCCTGTTGCTGGAAACGGAGTGGTACATGGCAGCAATTTTGTCAGCAAAACCGAGCAGCAAAGCAGACTCTTTATAACCAGTTTCCGCCTGCTCCGGCGTATGATGATAGCGTACGGGCTGACTGATGGATTCAGGTATACCCCAGGAACTGAGAAGAAAATGGCCAATTTCCGCATGATCACAGGCAAACTGCTCCATCTCAGAGGCAACAGTGGTCATCCCCTCCACCCGTTTATTATCAAGAACAGCCGTATAGCTTTCGGGGTGAGCGAGAAAGAGGATAAGAACCCCAATATCCTGGAGCAGGCCAGAAACAAAGAGTTCCTGATCACCATGCCCCACCTCTTTCCCAAGGATATCAGCAGCAACGGCAGCGGTTATGGCACGCCTCCAGAAATGATCCAGGTCAAAACTCCCCTGGGGGGCATCCTGAAACTCCTGAACAATCACAAAGGAGAGGGCAATATTCTTAAGGGCGTCGGTTCCTATCAGGCCGGTGGCCTGGGCCAGGGAATCCACAGGCTGGGTCAAGCCATAGAGAGAGGAATTAGCAATTTTCAAGACCCGTGTACAGAGGGATGGATCGGACCTCACAATCTGGGCCAGATCGTCAAAGGAGTTCTCTTCTTTACGCACCGCCTCAAGGATCTTAAGGGCAATGGCCGGCGGCGAAGGCAGCCGCATCTTTTCATCAAAAAACTCTTGAACAGTAGTCATGTAAAAAATCCAGACGAAGACAATCGGCTTCCAGCCAACTCATTATAATGCATTGCGATTCCACATTCGTATTAGACTACCTTTTGGTAATCCTCAGGTCAAACAAAAACTGTCACCAGCCACGTTCAAGCCGTCTGCCCCACAAGCCCTTCAACTTTCTCCTGAGCCGTTTCCCATTTCTCATACCAACTTCCAAGGTGTCTTTTGCAATCGTCATACTCGGCAGAGGTGGCCAGCCAGGCCGTCTGATCCTGGTAGAGATCCGGATCGGCCATCTTTGCCTCAAGTTCTGTTTTCTGACTCTCCAGATGCTCCACCTTTTTTTCCGCCTCTTCCAGTTTGCGCTTCCAGGGGCCGGCCTTCTTGTTGAATTCCTGCCTGGCCTGTGCCTCCTGTTTGCGCTGTTCTTTGCGAGAGAGTTGTGGAGAGCCAGTGACGGCTTTGGCTGTTGCAAAGACCGTTTTATTGCACTTTCCCTTTAACTTTTTACCGTTGTTCTTTCCTCCAGCCTTGTTCTGCGGTTTATCCTGACGTTTTGCTTCGTCTGCCTCGATTTTCCGGAGATATTCGCTGATATTCCCCTCATAGACAGCAATCTTGCCATCCTTCACCGCAACCACCTTATTCACAAAGCTATCAAGGAAGTAGCGATTATGGGAGACCACCAGGATAAAGCCATCATACTGGGCCATGGCCTCCTGCAACACCTCCTGGGAGCTGATATCGAGATGATTTGTGGGTTCATCAAGGAGCATACAGTTTGCCGGAGAGGCTATCATCTTGGCCAGTGCCAGTCGACTCTTCTCACCACCTGATAGCACAGAAACCTTTTTATCCACCTCCTCCCCCCGAAACAGGAAGGCACCGAGCAGCGAACGGATACGGGTGATGGGCATATCCTTCACAGAGAGGGACAGGGTCTCAAGGGCGGTGAGTGCGGGGCTCAACTCCTGGGCCTGATGCTGCCCGAAATAGGAGAGTTGTACCTTGTGGCCAAGCTTCACCTCACCGGCATCAGCGGCAATGGCGCCTGCGATAATCTTCACCAAAGTGGATTTTCCAGCACCGTTAACACCCACCACAGCCACCTTATCCCCCCGCTGAAACTGAAAGTTAACCTTATCAAAGACCACCTTGCCATCAAAACCCTTGGAGAGATCATGGACACTTAGTACATCCCGGCCGGAAGGGGGAGCCGGAGGGAACTGAAAATGGATCTGTCTA
>CAYWMZ010000135.1:0-6353 GCA_964459485.1 uncultured Desulfocapsa sp.
AGCGCCGCAGGATCCCGGTGGAATCTATCCTGCCACTTGCCTTATTCTGTATAAGATCATAGCCAAGTAACCGACCAGACACCATTGCAACGGAAGAATCCTCAACACAGAGTTGCAGAGCTCTGGTCACACAGTCTGGCCCCAGAAAAAGATCCGGATTCACAAAGACAACATATTGGATATCTGGGGAGAGTGTCTCGTAGCCAAGATTATTAGCCCTGGAAAAACCTATATTCTCAGTACATAACAGGCTAATGGAATAGGTTTCCCGGAGACTTTCCAAGTATGAACAGTCAGTTGAGCCCGCATCGACCACAACAATCTCCTCCACAGCCGATTCCTGGGCAGCAAGCCCTTCCAGACACAGCCCGATGGTAGCTTCAGAGTTATGGGTGACAACGATGGCGGCCACTTTGGGTGACATGACGACCTACCAGAGAAAGAGACGACGATACCAGGAAAAGAGCAGATTCCCTTTTCCAAGCCCGGCCCGTCTTTGCATGATTGACTGAATGACTTCCGCCTCGGCCCGGCACAAGATCGCAGCCAACTCTGAACTGCCGATAGTTGCCATTTTAATATTTCCCCGGCGTTTCCCAAACATCTTTGGAGCAAGCTTTAAAAAGCCAGCAATCCCCTTACAATATGCGATAAACTGACCTTTCTTTATTGTAAAACAGAGCCAGAAAAACTGATAGATGCAGATCACCACAGCAAAACGAAGCAGAACAATGGCCGGGTAGTTCTTCAGTAGCAGACAGAGATTGTTTCTGGTGGAGAGGCTCACCGTAAAAGAGTTGATCTTCGACCCGGTGGTGGCACTCCCAATATGATAGACTTTGGCCTCGGCAACGTAGTAACATTTCCTGCCCCGGCTTGCGGCACGGAGGTTGAGATCCACATCTTCAAGGTAGGCAAAGAAGTCTTCATCAAAGGCACCAAGTTCGGTGAAAAATTCCCTGCGATACAAGGCTGCCCCGGCACAGGCACCAAAGACCTGACGAGAACGGCTGTACTCCGCACTGTCTGGTTCCATTGTGCCGATGCGATAGCCGACCCCGCCTCGCATAAAGGCATCGCCTGCACCATCGAGTATCTCCCGCTCATAAAAGCTGAGCATCTTGGCTGCGAAAAAATCGTAGTCAGGATGCGTCTTGGCAGCAGCAAGGAGTGTTTCAAGACAGTGCGGATCAAGCTCAGTATCATTATTCAGCAAAAACACAAGGGGGGCAGAACCCGCCTCTATCCCGCCATTTACAGCAACACTAAAGCCCCTGTTCTCGGGCCAGGCCAGTAACTGCACTTCGGGGTATTCTTTCCTCAGAAACTCAACTGAGCCATCTGCGGAGCCGTTATCGACTACAATAATGTTAAAATCAGAGCAACTCTGCCGCCGCAAAGAGTCAAGGCAGGTGCGCAGAAAATCCAATCCATTAAAATTTGGAATAACGATATCTATCTGCATACAGTACTGTCAGGACTTCTCCGAGGTTTCAGGTCGAGAGCTGATCAGTCTGCGTACATAATAGATGGGTTTTTTCTGGGATTCGTGATAGGTGCGAACTACAAGTTCGGCCAGCAGCCCCATAGTGATAAACTGCACCCCCATAAAAATCAGGAGCACTGCCAGCAGCAGGAGCGGTCTGTTCGCAAGAGGGGTTCCCCATACAAAACGCTGCATGGTCATAATCAGGGCTATGATAAAGCCGATAGCGGCAGACAAGACACCCACTGTACCAAATACATGGAGGGGTCTTGTGGCATAGCTTAACAGAAATTTAACAGTGAGCAGATCAAGCACCACCCGGATGGTACGGGAAATACCATACTTTGAGGTTCCAAAACGCCGGGCCCGATGATTCACTTTCACTTCGGTAAAGGAGATCCCCATACCGCTGGCAATGGCCGGGATAAAACGATGCATTTCACCGTAAAGACGTATGTTCTCTGTTACTTCACGACGAAATGCCTTGAGGGTGCAGCCGTAATCGTGGAGACTGACTCCGGTGATCCAGGAGATCAGCTTATTGGCCATCATGGAGGGCAGTTTCCGGGAGATAAAGGGGTCCTGCCGATCATGACGCCACCCGGTCACCACATCATAACCGTTGTTCAGTTTTTTCACCATGGCGGGGATATCGTGGGGATCGTTCTGAAGATCACCATCCATGGTGATGATAATTTCACCAGATGCGTGATCAAATCCTGCCGACATGGCTGCCGTCTGGCCAAAATTGCGCCTGAGAGCTACCACCAGTACATTCTCATCCTTCTCACTGAGCCCTTCAAGGACACTGACAGAGGTATCACTGGAGCCATCATCGATAAAGATCATCTCATAGGAGTAAGATGTGGTATCCAGTACCTCTTTAATTTCAGCGTAGAGAAGGGGGATATTCTCTTCTTCATTGTATATGGGTACCACTAATGAAAGATCCAATTTCAAGCTCCTTATTGCTTCTATAAACAGTTATGGCAGTCTCAATCGCAAAACGCCGGGGCTCCAACCCCCATTTCCAGGGACACTATATACCTAATCTAAAAAAAACAAAACCTGGAAAACAGCCTCTTATGCAGAGCGCAGGGCCTGCACCGGATCCATCTGCCCCGCCTTCACTGCGGGATACACTCCAGAACAGACACCCACCACCACAGAAGTAAGGAGTGGTATCAGTATGGTTAGCGGCGCTACGGCCACACTCCAGCCAGCAAGCCCTGCAATGGCTGATGAGAGAATAAGGCCTACCAGGATTCCCGCAACACCGCCAAGGCTGGTGAGCAGCAGGGCCTCGGCCAGAAATTGTGCCACAATATCCTGCCGGGTAGCACCAACGGCACGACGAATCCCGATCTCCCGGGTTCGCTCTGAGATGCCTGCGAGCAGCACATTCATAATACCGATCCCCCCCACCACCAGCGAAATCCCACCAATGGCCAGGAGCACCAGGTTGAAGATACGTTGGGTTTTTTGGGCCTGATGCATCAGCTGCCAGGGAACTATTAGCTGATAATCCCGAACAGTGCCATGGGAGAGCGCAAGGGTCCTCTGAATGAGGGGCACAATGGCAGCACTGTCCTGCTCTGTTTTCATTTTGAGCACCACTTCATCAAGGTCTCCCCCTTCGCTAGAAGCAGCATCCACGCCAAGATAGCGATGCGTTCCAAAGGGGATAAAGATCATCTGGCCCAGCTCCCGGGCCTGGGCCACACCACTGCCCTTGCTGCTGTCCTGTGAAGGACTACTTTTCACAATACCCACAACTGTAAAGAGCTGGTCACCTATGCGAAGGTATTGCCCAATCTTTCCAAATGACTCCAACTCTTTTGCCAGAGTGTCCCCCACAAGACAGATCAGTTTCTGCTGCTCCTCATCGGAACCAAGCATCATTCGCCCCTGTTGCACAGAGACACCCAGGAGGGGCAGGTATGATGCGGAACAGGCCACAACCTGAGGCGCAATATCACGGCTCACGCCGGAAACAACCGTCTGAACTTCTTTGAGATAGGCACTGGCAACAATGGCCGGTGATGCAGAGTTAAGCAGTGATACATCTTTAATGGCCAGACCATCCGCACTCTCCATGGCAGTCCCGACAAGACCAGATTCCAGTACGGGGATACGCCGAATAATAATATTGTCCAGACCCAGCTGCCGAATCCCCGCCATCACTTCCCTTTTGGCCCCCTCACCCACAGACAGTGTGGCAAAAACGGCGGCCACCCCACAGATAATACCAAGGATGCTCAAAAATGAACGAAGCCGATGACGACGCAGAGAACCTGATGCAATCCCCAACAATCCGCGAAGGTAACTGGCACTGAATATATGCATCATGGCCTGTCACCCAATCTGCCATCCTCCATCCGAACCCGCCTTGAGGCAATCCCTGCCACCTGCGGATCATGGGTAACCAGCAGTATGGTGGCCCCCCTCCTGTGGAGACGTGTAAAGAGGGCCAGTATTTCCCTGCTGGTTACAGAATCAAGGTTACCTGTGGGTTCATCTGCCAGGATTAACCGTGGTTCCGCCACAAGGGCCCGGGCAATGGCAACCCGTTGCCGCTCCCCACCTGACAGGGCGGAAGGACGATGCGAGAGGCGGTGCTTAAGCCCTACTTCATTGAGGGCCTGCGTCACTCTTGGCTGCCACTGCTCCCGGTCAAGATTTGAATAGAGAAATGGTAAGGCTATATTTTCGTAGACATTGGCGTGGGGCAAGAGGTTGAAATCCTGAAAGACAAAACCGATATAATTCTGACGCAACCCGGCCTGCTCTCTGTCTGTGAGATTGCTAACATCCCTGCCATCAAGAAAATAACGGCCGCTGCTAGGCCGATCCAGACAACCACAGATATGGAGCAAGGTCGATTTCCCGGACCCCGAAGCCCCGGTGATAGCAATAAATTCTCCGGCATAGACCGAGAAATCCACCTTTTGCAGCACCTTCACGGGGCTACCATCAAGGCTGTACTCTTTACTCACCTTCCGAAGTTCGGCCAGGGCTTTACGACTCATAGACAGGGGGGCTCAGGTAGAGTTTCACGAAGGGTCATGGGACAACAAGACTTACCCGATCGCCCTCGTTCAGGCCGGAGAAGACTTCAACCTGCATCTCGTTTTCACGCCCTAAAACAAGAGATTTCTTTGTTGGTGTCCCAAAATCCGGCAACAGATAACAGAAAGCTTGGCCGTTGCTGTCACGAAAAACGGCCTGAAGGGGAAGCAGCAGGGCGTCAGCCTTATTCTCCGCCTGAATTAGTACCCTGGCAGTCATTCCCGGCCGGAGTCGCATATCCTGTCCCTGTAGTGCCAGCATCACCTGAAAATATTTGGCACTCTGACTGGCTCCCCCGCTGCCCGTGGCCAGTGCTCCCACAAATTTCACTTCTGCCTGAAACCGAAGACTGGGGTAGGCGTCGATGCGAACCGAGGCCCGCTGGCCCACTTCTATCTTATGGAGATCCACTTCTCGAACCCTGGTTCGCACAATAAGATTTGTAATGTCTGGAAGATAAAGAATGGGTTGCTGCATAAGGACACTATCCCCTTCACGGGGTTTACGTTTCTGTCCATCCCGGAAGGCCTCATAGAGGATGGCGATCCCCGCAAAGGGTGCCCGAAGAACGGTATTTCCAAGCTCTGTTCGGGCCAGTGCCAGAGCACCTTGAACCGTTGCCAGCTGGGCCTTGGCCTGGTTACTATCTGCTGCGGCATTGGCAATTTTGAAGACTGCCGCCTGTTTACTCTGATCCATAACCAGCAGAGCATTTTCCACCTTGGCCCTGGCCGCCTCTGCCATGGAGGGGAGAACATATTCCTTGTAGCTTACGAAGCGACGTTTGGCAGCAGTGTACTTTTCTCCGTAGGTCTTCGCATTTTCCTTGGCACGAACAAGTTCCGCTGGATTATCAAAACCGTCCTGACCAAGTTTTTCAAGCTCGCTATAAAAGGAGTCGTAACGCTCATATTCGGCCTTGGCCTTGCCCATCTCTTCCTGGTACTGGGCGAGTTGTAGAGGGCCTTCCCCCTTCACCAGGCGGCTTAAATCAAGACGGGCCACCTTTAGGTCATACTCCCGTGCTGAGATATTTTGAGCAACCTGGTTTTTTTGCCACGCCAGTAACTGCTCAGATGCCTGGAATGCAGCCTCAAGACTCTTGACCTTACCCTCAAGACGATACACCTCCTTCTCAAAGGGCGAGGCATCAAGACGGACAAGAACAGTCCCCTCTTCCACCCAACTGCCATCGGCAACAAGGGAAATGATCTTGCCTTTATTCCCTCGGATATTGGATGATACCATATGGGATTTGGCAGCATCGAGGATTCCCACTGTGTGGATGGATATACTAAGCTCACCCCTCTGCACTGTCACGCTAAGGAGCTCCCCATCCAATTTTGACTGGGCAGGATTATGCAGCACTGCCACCATCAGCAGCAGGAGGAGCAAGAGCAGCACAGAAAGAACAGGGATTTTAGATTTTATATTCATAGTGATGTGGCAAAAAACGCCCCGGCCAATTTTGCAAACCAGCCACAGGTACTTATGGACCGCACATGATTTAACGAGTGACCAGCGTCCCAAGGGCTGCCCGCAATCGATACTGCCCGACAATATAGCCAATTTTGGCACTTAAAAGATTCGCTTTGGCCTGTTGCAACTCGGTATCGGCCTCAATAAAATCAAAATTCCCGCCCATACCATGGGAAAATTTGATCTCGGCCAGCCGCCTCTTCCCCATTGCCTGCCGGGCCTGTTCCTGGCGTAAGCTGATACTTTTTTTCTCTTTATGCAGAGCGTTGAGACGATTTTTGACTTCGGCCCTGATGGTATCACGCTGCGTCTCCTGTGC
>CAYWMZ010000136.1:0-6344 GCA_964459485.1 uncultured Desulfocapsa sp.
GTCTCACCATTGTGAGGCGGAATTTTTCCGAACTTGGCAAGGGGCTGGCTGAAGTTGGAGTGGAGAGGGTTGATGGCATTCTCATCGATATCGGTCTTTCTTCTCTGCAGCTCGACCAGGGAGAGCGTGGATTCAGCTTCCAGCGTGATGAACCCCTTGATATGCGAATGGATATTCGGCGTGAGGTGACTGCTGCATCCATTCTGGCCAATTGTTCCGAGGAAGAACTTGCCGACATCTTCTACTACTATGGTGAAGAGAAACAGGCTCGAAGGATTGCATCCTATGTTGTTCAGGAGAGGAAAAACAATCCCCTGAACAGTTCTCTCCAGTTTGCAGATCTTGTGGCAAGGGCAGTACCCAGGCCCTTTCATCCTAAAAAGATTCATGTGGCAACCCGGGTCTTCCAGGCCCTGCGTATAGCAGTGAACACGGAGCTTGAGAACCTGGCAGCCATTCTGGAACAGGCACCAGACTATCTGAACCCCGGTGGTCGCTTTTGTGTGATTTCATTCCATTCCCTGGAAGACAGGATGGTGAAACGGAAATTTCGAGCCAGCGAGCAGTTGCAGGTGTTGACCAAAAAGCCCATTATGGCAGGTGTTGAGGAACGGAGTAGTAACAGAAGATCCCGTAGCGCTCGCTTGCGAGTTGCTGAAAAAATCTGAAGAGAAGAGGTGAGACCATGATAATCAATTCAGCAGCCCATACCATGATCCCTAGAAGGAACGTCTATAGAGGACATACTAGTGTTCGCAGGAAGGTGCAGTTGGCGCTTCCCGGTGGCAGGTTGCTCTGGCTTGGAGCAGCGAAGGCTCTTGTCTCAGTTCTGTTTGTCTCTGCTGTTGCCACAAGTTTTTTGAACAGTTCGGCTGCCCGGCTGGGGGATGAAATTGGAGCCATGGAGGTAGCGAAGGCTGACCTTGTAGCCAGCAATCATCAGCTCAGCAGTCAAAATGAAAAGCTCTTTTCCTCTGACACCATTAAATCCATGGCAGGCGAACAGTTGGCCATTTACCAGGCAATCCCTGGTCAGCATCGTACTTTCCGAGAATCTTCGGGGATGTTTTATTAGGCAGTCTCTGTCCGAAATCTGATGGTCAGACGATCTCGTCTTAAGACGGAGAATAATAGAAAGCGCAGACTCCGGGGGCTGTTGTTTCTATTGGCGCTGCTGCTCTTGGCCGCAGCGGTGTTTTTCGTCTACAGGGCGCAACTGGCAAACCTGGTGGATATCTGGCAGGAAACCTTTCCAGCCGAAGGGAGCATTGCTAAGAGTGACAGGGGCAAGATCTACGATCGGAATTTCAAGGAGCTTGCCAGAACCCTGGAGCGGGTTTCAATTTATGTCCGTCCCCGTGAAGTAAAGGATGTCCCTAGAACGGCAAGAGTGCTTGCCGAGGAGTTGGGTCTACCGGAAGCGGAGTCCATTGCCAAAATGGGGCGGGATTCGCAACTGGTGTGGTTGCGTCGTGATATCGAACAGGAAGAGGAAGATATCGTGGCAGATCTTGCCCTACCGGGCATTTACCTGCATCGGGAACTGGCAAGGGATTATCCGCAAAAGGAGTTTGCCTCTCAGCTTATCGGATATTCGGAGAACAATGCAGGTCTGGCCGGGGTGGAACACTACTACAATCGGCTGCTGAATCAGGAGCTGGTTCTTCAGGAAGACTTTCCGACCATTGATCTCAAAGGGCTTTCCCATACAGGGGGTGAGGGCCATGATCTGGTTCTGACCCTTGATATGAAAATCCAGCGCAGTCTGGAGGCCTATGTAAAGGAGCTTGGGGCCGGGAAAACAGGGCGGCGTGTAACCAGTCTGCTCCTCGATACGCTACAGGGAAAGATCGTGGCCGGGGCCAGCTATCCCTCCTATGACCCCAATAGTACCTGGCAGCAGGGGACTCAAAATCTGGAGAGTCTTCTACTGACCCCCATGGTGATTCCCGATACCGTGCGAAGATTCTTCCGGGATGCCTCACTGTTGCAGAGTAGCTGGGAACAGTTCACCCAGCTGTACCCGTGGAGTCTGGTCTCCGGAACGGTAAATATGGGGAGTCAGCTCAGGCTCTGGGAACGATTACAGTTAAGTGGTGATATCAAGGCGGATTTTTCAGGTGGCAAAAACCAGGTTAGAACGTTGCCTCGTTTCCTGGCTACCAGGCCTCCCCTTGATCTGGGAGCTGTGCCCCGGACAGCAAGTCCTTTAAATATCCTTCAGGGTGTGGCGGGGCTTTTGAATGGCGGCAGAAAGATTCAACCTCATATCCTGGACAGGGTATTGGAACGCCCAGGACTTGCAGAGTATTTTTATAGAGGCCAAGGCAAGGGAACCGAAGGGCTGCGAGTGTATCCGGGACTGGCCTCCCGGGAAATGCAGGGTCTGTTTCGAAGTCAGGGGCAGCCTGGGGTACTCGGGTCGGCAATGCTTTCGGGAGAAGTGGTGTCCCTTGTGGAAAATGATTCCGGGGCAAGCTATGTTCATGACCATATGGCTCTGGTTGCGCTTCCCGCAAAGTCACCCCAGATGATTTTGCTCCTTGTCGTACGAGATGAGGAACTCACCGTTGAGAAAAAAGGTGCCCCTCAACATATTTTTGTGCAACAGGGGCTCGATGCGATATTACCCTCCATGGTGGCCTTGCAGCAGGTCTATCAGAACCTGGCCGATATGGTTGAACCTCCAGAACGTGAGGAACAGAACTTCCATGCCAGAGAGGAGCAGGTTAAGGAAAAACATACCCCGAAGGAGGGCAAACAGGTTGTCAGCCTGGAAACTATGCCGGATCTTGTTGGTTTCAGCCTGCGTAAGAGCCTGCGTCTCCTGCAGGCCAGTCGCCTCAAGATAGTTGTCAAGGGAAGTGGCCGGGTCATATCCCAGGTGCCCGAGGCGGGCGCAATGATTACTAAGGGTGATGCCTGTGAGCTCCTTCTTGGGAGCCGTTTAGGGCACGGAAGTGCAGTACAGGTTCAAGATGTCAAAGATAAAAAAACCGATCCCTGATAACTGTGTTTGGGGCTGGGTTGCAGTGATGGAATCAGGATAAAGCATGTCCCAACAGCAGAACAAAAACAGCTCTCTTTGGCGTTGTAAAGTACCCGGGACGGTTGTGTGTGATTCTGGAACTGTCTCTCTCTTTGGACTTATTGAACAGCTCGATTCATCTCTGCTCCCTAATCACTCAAAAGATTGTAGACTGAACTGCATCACCATCGACTCCAGAAAAGTATCTCCTGGATCTCTTTTTATTGCCCTTCCTGGAAGTAATGTAGACGGCCATACATTTGTGGTAGCAGCGGTAGAACAGGGCTGTTCAGCCCTCCTTGTTGAACGAAACAGGGTTGATGCTGCACTCTACACAGCACAGGGGATTCTCGTTATTGAAGTCTCAGACAGCAGGCAGGTTTACGGAGCCCTTGCGGCCCAGCTTTTTGCCAATCCAGCACAAGAGATGACCCTGTTTGGGGTAACCGGTACCAACGGTAAGACCAGTATCAGCTATCTCCTGGAGAGTGTCCTGCAACAGCTAGGACGGCAAACGGGAGTTCTTGGAACCATCAACTACAGATATTCTCTTAAAAGTGGCGAGGTCGTGCAACGTTCCTCACCCTTCACTACCCCGGAGCCGCTGCTCCTCCAGCAGACACTGCGTGAGATGGCTGATTGCGGGGTGCAGCACGTGATCATGGAGGTCTCTTCCCACGGCCTTGAGCAGAATCGCCTGGGGGGGCTACTCTTTGATGTGGCGGCATTTAGCAATCTCAGCCGTGACCACCTGGATTACCACTCCGATATGGAGCACTATTTTCAAGCCAAGATGCGCCTCTTTAAGGAGCACCTTAGTCCTGATGCCAGAGTGGTGATCACCTTTTCAGGTGCGGAGTGCAGCTTTAGTCAACGGGTTCTTGATTGGTGTAGGGCAAATGATGTTTCACACCTGAGCTGTGGTGCGGGTGAGGCAAGAGATATCTCCGTGCTTTCAGCGAAATCCGGTCTCCAGGGAACGGATCTTTGTCTTCGGAGTTCGGCTGGTGAGTTCCACCTGTCTTCTCCTCTGCTTGGCAGTTTTAATGTCTTAAATTTAGAGACCACCTTTGCAATGGCCCAGGCAGCAGGTGTCGATACAGATACCATCTGTTCGGCCCTAAACACGGCTACTGGTGCGCCGGGGCGTATGGAGCGGGTCGCAGGAGCTGCTGGAGAAGAGGGGCTGCTACCAACTGTCCTTGTGGATTACGCCCATACTCCGGATGCCCTGGAGCAGGTTCTGAAGGTGTTATATGATCTTCCCCGGCGCAAACTGTACTGTGTCTTTGGCTGCGGTGGAGACAGGGATAGCGGCAAGCGGCCAATGATGGGCGGGATTGCTGAAAAATACGCAGATGTGATAATCTTAAGCTCTGATAATCCAAGGACAGAAGATCCGCAGCAGATCCTTAATGATATAGCAGCGGGAATGACAGTTTTGCCTCGTTCCGGAACCTGGCTTGCGGAACATCCAGATCAGTCAGGAGCTGTAGTGCGCATGAGCGACAGGCGTAAGGCCATAGCTGCCGCCATTGATGCTGCGGGTGCCGATGATATCGTTCTCATTGCGGGTAAGGGACATGAGGAGTATCAAATCGGCAAGGAGGGCAAGCATTTCTTTGATGACCGCCTGGAAGCGGCAGAGGCTTTGGGGCACTGGAGGTTGGAATCGTTGCTTGGGGCTACCGCAGGCAAGCTTGCTGGAACCGAGAACTCCTGTAACGGCATGGGGGTCATATGTACCGATTCCAGAACCATGGCGAAGGGTGATGTCTTTCTGGCCCTGAGCGGTGACCGTTTTGATGGACATGATTATGTCGAACAGGTCGTTGCGGCAGGAGCTGCTGCACTGATCCTGGAACGTATTCCGGAAGAAGCTGTACCAATTCCTGTTGTGGTAGTTGCCGACAGCCAGCGTGCTCTTGGTGATCTGGCTGCCCATAGGCGATCCCGAATGCGGAAGATCTCAAATCCAACAGTAATTGGAATCACCGGTAGTAGCGGTAAAACCACAGTGAAAGAGATGTGTGCCGCAATATTTGCAAAAAGGTGGCCGGAGCAGGCCGATGCCCCCGCCAACCAAGTTCTGAAGACCGTGGGAAATTTTAACAATCTGATCGGTCTCCCCCTGTCACTTCTGCCCCTGGTTCCCCAGCAGAAGGCAGCCATCCTTGAGATGGGGATGAATGCTCCAGGCGAAATTGCACGGCTCACCGAGATTGCAGATCCAGATATCGCCTGTATCGTTAACGTCCATGGTGCCCATCTCCTGGGGCTGGGGGACATTGAGGGGGTGGCCAGGGCCAAGGCCGAACTCTTTTATGGCTGTTCCGAGGAGGCCTTGCTGGTAGTTAATGCAGATGATCCCCTGGTAGTTGCTATAGCCAGAGATTGTCAGCAGGAAAAAATATCGTTTGGATTGCTGGATGGAGCTGAAGAGCCCCCCGATGTCGCCGCCAGCAACTGCACAACTGGAAGCGGTGAGACTCTCCGCTTTGTTCTCCACATTGATGGCCAGCGTGAGGAGTGTGTCCTTCAGGTGCCGGGAGGGCATAATATCTCCAATGGACTGGCAGCTGCAGCCATTGCCTGGGGCGCTGGAATAAACATCCATCATATTGTTGAAGGCTTGAATGCTTTTAAGGCGGCAGAGAGGCGTATGGAGATAGTGGCTGGGCCAGGGGGGAGCCGGATCATAAACGATAGTTATAATGCTAATCCTCAGTCCATGGAGGCGGGAATCAATACTCTTAGTGGTCTTGGGACTGGAACACGCATTGCAATTCTTGGCGATATGCTGGAGTTAGGCGCAGAGAGTAGCGCCCTCCATCAGGATCTCGGCCGCAGTGTGGCAGGGCACAATATAGACAGATTGGCAGTACTTGGAGAATTTGCAGAAGCCACCGCCGGCGCAGCTAGAGAACAGGGGATGACCCACGATTCTGTGCAGGTTTTTGCCGGCAGGGAGCAGTGCTTTAAGTGGCTGGAAGGCCTGATGGATCGGGGTGAGGTTGGAGAGGGAAGTTATATTTTGGTTAAGGGCTCCCGTGGTATGCAGCTTGATAAACTTGTAGAACGATTCGTTGGGGAACGGTAATGCTCTATCATCTTTTATATCCACTTCATAACAGTGTCAGTGCATTTAATGTGTTCCGCTACATTACGGTACGCTCCATTGGGGGAGCTGTTACCGCTTTTCTTATTATGCTACTCCTTGGCCCCTGGTTTATAAGGAAGCTTAAACAGCATCAGATTGGACAGGTGGTGCGTGATGATGGCCCGGAGACTCATCTGGCCAAACAGGGAGTGCCCA
>CAYWMZ010000137.1:0-6271 GCA_964459485.1 uncultured Desulfocapsa sp.
AACAAAACGAAGTGATGGTTCAGAATTCACACAGGTGATATGGAGTTTGGGATCATGTCATGCAAAGCCTTGCCTTTTTCAAGTGGTATCCAGACATCCTCGTATCCCCAAAGGATTAATACGGGGCTCGATATTTCCGCGTAATGTGATTGAACTGCATCGGTGTGGGCCGAGTCGGATTGGGCAATTTGCCTGTAAAATGCCGCTTTACCATTTTCGCCCAGCCAGGGTGCGATGATCATTGTCAGCGTATTGTCGTCAAGGGGCTTGCAGGCGGCGGTTCTGACGTAAGCACGAACAATCGCTTCGTGAATATAGTCGGGAACACCGACAAAGGCATCCTCATGTTTTTTGACGTGCTGAAAAAATGAGGATCCCCATGGAGAAACAGCTACTGGATCAATCAGCACAATCTTTTCAAAATTACGAGAGTTGAGAAGATATGTCCGAAGAAGGGTCGCGCCACCAAAATCGTGTCCGATGACAGCAGGTTGTTGAATCTGCCAATGATCTAGCAACTCATCTAGTATAAAGTTTCATTAAAATATTTACATTTTGTCTGTTTTCGGCTACCTTTCAAAAAAAACTGTGGAGGTAGCCATGGCACGAAAAACAAAACGAGCAAAGCTTCTGCTGACAAAAGAGCAACGGGCTCAACTGGAACGGTTGAGCAAATCACGAAAAGCCCCGCTTCGTGAAGTACAACGGGCCAAGATACTGCTCCATTATTCTGATCAAAAGCCTATCTCGCAAATACAAAAACTGGTTAATGTGAGCAGACCTACCATTTACAAATGCATCGATAAAGCATTGGCCGCCGGAGTTAATGCCGGGCTCAAAGATTATTATCACAGGCCTTTTGAGCCGACAATCGATGAGACGGCAAAAGCATGGGTGATTAACCTTGCGTGTACAAAGCCCAAGGAACACGGACTCGCAGCTGAACTCTGGACGTACAACGCACTTGCTCAATATACTCGGCAGCATGCTCCTGCTGCTGGCCACACCTGTTTGGCAAAAGCAGTTAAGGCAACCATCTGGAGAATACTTTCAGCCAATGAGATACAACCTCATAAAATCAAATATTACCTTGAACGACGTGATCCTGATTTTGAACAAAAAATGCAGGAGGTACTCATGGTCTACCAGGAGGTCAACCTGCAGAACGACTCACAATCTTCAGACAATGTTCATCCCAGCGTGATTACAGTGTCAGTAGATGAAAAACCTGGCGTTCAGGCCATTGATACCGTTGCTCCTGACTTGCCGCCAAAACCGGGACGACACAAAAGTACAGGAAGGGATTACGAATACAAACGACTCGGAACCGTCTCCATACTGGCAGCTCTTGACCTGCATGACGGAAAGATTATAGCCCAGGTTCATGATCGTCACCGCAGCAGAGAATTTATTGAACTGCTGAAAGAGCTGGACAGTTATTATCCCAAAGAAAGCACTATACGTATAGTGCTGGATAATCATTCCGCACACGTTTCAAAAGAAACGATGAAGTTTTTGAAATCCCGACCAGGTCGCTTTGTTTATGTTCACACCCCCAAGCATGGTTCTTGGTTGAATTTGATTGAAACAGCTTTTTCTAAAATGGCTCGTACCTTTCTGCGACATATACGGGTTTCCAGTAAAGAAGAACTCAAAGAGCGTATTCTCAAAGGTATCAGCGAGATCAATGCGACGCCTGTTGTATACCGTTGGAAAAAATTCGACCTTGAACTTGCATAATTTGTAAATATTTTAATGAATCTAAATACTAGTATCTGGCTGGAAATGAGCATTTTCCCTTTTTCCGGCCGGTATCCGGCAGCCCGCATACCATATTTTTCCATGCTTACATGGCGTACTCCTGAATCCGTGAGCGCCAGGATACCGGAAAGAGGATTCTGCGCGGCGTCGTCTCCTGATTGTGCATCCATCCGATACAACAGAAACCGGAAAAAGGAAAACAAGTAGAACGATGCAGGTGATACAGAACAACTCACGGAAATCGCTGATAGGGATATTGCTGTCAGGTATCCTGTTGCTGGCTGGTGTGCAGCCGTCCGTTGCCGCCGATGATTATGTCCTCGGCCCCAGTGACGTGCTTACTGTCACCGTCTATGGCCATGATGATCTGAAAACAACGGTGCGTGTCACCAATAACGGATACATCGTCATGCCGCTTATCGGCCAGGTCAAGGTCGGTGGCCTGAAGATATCCGATGCTGTCAACAAACTGACCACCCTTCTTGCAGACGGCTATATTATCAATCCCCAGGTCAATATCTTCATAGAGGAATATCGCAGTAAAAAAGCCATTGTTCTCGGCCATGTCAATCACCCCGGTATTGTCGAACTTCGGGGGCACATGACGTTTTTCGAGCTTCTTTCAAAGTCGGGAGGTCTGAAAGAGGGGGCCGGCAACACGGCGACCATCAAGCGGAAGGTCAATGGCAAAAAGCAGGTTATTGTTGTTGATCTCAAATCGCTTATTGAACGTGGTGATCTCAGCAAGAACGTGCCGATCCATGATGGGGATACCGTCTACATCGCAAAAGGCGGCACCTGCTATGTTACCGGTGAAGTGGATCATCCGGATGCCTATCCTTGTGATAACGTGACTGTTCTGAAGATGATCGCCCTTGCCGGAGGATTTACCGGCAAGGCTTCCAAGTCCAGTGTCAAGATCATTCGGGTGGTCAACGGCAAAAAAACCGTGCTCGAGGATGTTGATCTCGACACCCTGGTGCAACCCGATGATATCATTGTCGTGCCCGAGAGTTTTTTCTAGGAGGACTTGAAGGGAAGCTGGTTTTTTGCTTCCCGCATCGATGCACAGGCGTGATTTGTCCTGCTGTGGTTTTTCTGTTTTCACGCCTGGACCATTATTCCCAGGGACCACCGGATCGCACAGAAGCAACTGACCGCCAGAGCTGCTGACTGGGCGTGATGTTTTGTGACCGTGCGAAGATCTGGTGGCATGGAGTTTTTTCCGGGGTTCGTGTATTCCCCGTAGTATGGCTGTTTGCCAGCGGCGTCTGTCCGAAACAATCTTCGGTCCTGTCTGTTTATCCCACTGTTCCTTTTTACCTGACAAGATAATGCAAAAACATCCCTTACCAGAACGGCTGCCTGTTTTTGAATCCTCACGCAGGGAAGTGCATCTGCGAGATTATATCCGGGTTATTGTGAAACGGAAAATGACCATCATCACCTTTCTCGTCATTACGCTCGTGACGGTCATTATCCTCACTTTTTCCACCACACCGCTGTATACCGCATCGTCGGAAGTACTCATTGAAAAGAATTATGGTTCCAACAGCCTGCAGGGCAACAGGCCGATTGTTTATTATGATCCTGATTTCCTGACCACCCAGTTTGAGATTATCCGCAGTGCCAATGTTGCTCATAAGGTCGTCAAACGGCTCCAGCTTGATACCAAGTATAAGCAATACTTCCTGGAAGAGCCTGCTCAGAGCCCTTTTTCATTTATCAGTTCCCTGAAACATACAGTCTCTTCTTTTCTGACCGATCTCTTTGCCCCATCGAATCAGGACGTGCAGATCGAAGCCGGTTCCGGAACCGATGACCTGCCGGTATCAGCGGAGTCGCTGACGGATGCCGATATCATCGCATCCATGATCCAGCAGAACCTTTCCATTGAACCGATACCAAAGACCAAGACAGTCTATATCATTTACAGTAATAAATATCCGGCCATGGCAAAACTCGTTGCCGATGAGGTCGTGCACGCCTATATGGATGAGATGCTGCAGATCAAACTCAGTTCCAGCAATTATGCCCTGCAGTGGATGACTTCCAAGGCAAATGAAGAGCGTAAAAAACTTGAAGAATCAGAACGTGCTCTGCAGAAATATATGCGTGAGCATGATCTGGTCACTGTGGAGAATAAACTGGCTGTTTTTCCGCAGAAACTGGCTGAATTCGGCAAACAGTTATCCGACGCCCAGGCGGAACAGAAAGAGTACGAAGCCCTTTATGACCAGATCAAGGCTACGGGTAAAGATTACAAGAATATAGAAACGATCCCTGTCTTTGCCGACAACAAGGTGCTGCAGAATCTGCGGGACAAGATATACACCGCGGAACAGAAGATCAAAGAGCTGTCCAAGAAATACGGTCCGAAACATCCGATGATGATTCAGGCCATGAGCGAGCGTGATCTGCTGCTCAAAGAGAAACGCTTTGAAGTGGACCGGATCATTGCGGCTACAAAAAATTCCTATGGCCTGGCCAGGTCCCGCGAAGAAAACATGAAAAAGCTTTTGGCTGAAACCAAGGCCGATCTGCTTGATATGAATGAACGATTCATGCAATACACCATCATGAAAAGAGAAGTGGACATGAATCGTGTTCTCTATGACAACCTGACTTCAAGTATCAAGACGGCAAACGTGACCGAACAGTCGCAGGATGTGAATATCTGGGTTATCAAAAAGGCGGAATTACCGATCTTTCCTTCCAAACCTAAAAAGAAACGTAACCTGCTCCTTGGTCTTATTCTGGGCGTATTTGGCGGGGTCGGTCTGGCCTTTTTCCTCGAATACCTCGATAACACGGTGAAAACTCCTGAAGAGCTTGAAGAACATTTTCATTTGACCGTTCTTGGCTCAGTGGAGGAAGTGAAGGGAAAACAAGAGACGGTTGAATCGTACCTGGTTCATACGCCCCTGTCTCCACTGGCTGAAAGTTACCGCCTGATCAGGTCTGGCCTGCTTCTCTCTTCCCCCGACCACCCGCCCCGCATCGTCCTGGTCACCAGCATGGCTCCGAAAGAGGGCAAAACCGTTACCACGGCCAATCTTGCCCGGGTGCTGGCCCAGAGTGAAAAGAAAGTCCTGATTATTGACTGTGATATGCGTCGTCCCAGGATGCATTCGCTCTTTGGCATTTCAAACACATACGGCCTGAGCAACTATCTTACCGGGGATAAGGAGCAGCCACTGGTACAGAATATCTCGGAAGAGCATCTGTGTCTGATTCCTTCCGGATCGATCCCGCCAAATCCTTCCGAGCTGTTGAGCGCCTCCGGGATGAAACAGCTGCTTGATGACATGCTGGCCTCTTACGACTTTATTTTGCTCGATTCGCCTCCAGTGCAGAGTGTGACCGGCAGCCTGACGTTAAGCAGCCTCGCCGATGGCACAATTCTTGTGGTGCGTGCCGGGAGAACGACCTATGAGATCCTTGATAACGGTATGAAGAAATTTCGGGAAATCAACGCCAATCTTCTGGGCTTTGTTCTCAATAGTGTCAGCCGCTCCGACGGCGGCGTCGGCTATTACAGCAACTATGACTACTATACCAAGAAGAAATAATGGCATCTGTTGCAAGGCAACAGATGCAGGCGTTTCCGCTTTTTTGCAACGTCTGATCGCACAAGGTCCACACCATGTCTGCAGGGCTGCCGGCGGATATGATTGATATCCATTGTCATATACTGCCCGGCATCGACGATGGTTCCCCTGACCTGGAGACCTCTGTTGCCATGGCCTCCATGGCTGCGGCCGACGGCATAGAGACCATTATTGCCACCCCCCATGTCGGTATGGCACAAGGGCCTTCCATGGACGAGATCCGTGCGGCAGTGAAGCGACTCAACCGTATTCTGGAAAAGGAGGGAATCGCGCTGCATGTTTTGCCGGGTGCGGAAGTGCAGTCCCACGTGGCCGTTGCAGAGGCCGGCGGATTCTGCCTGGCATGCGGATCATTTTTCCTGCTGGAATTTCCCTCCACCTACCTTCCTGCCGAGAGCCTTGAAATTGTATACGCCACTGTCGGCCAGGGACTGACGCCGATCATTGCCCACCCGGAACGGAACGCCGCAATCAGCGCTGACCCTGAAAAGTTGTCCCCGCTCATGCATGCCGGGGCGAAAGTGCAGATAACAGGGGCGAGCCTGACAGGTACCCTTGGACCGGATGCCTTTGCATGCGCCCATTTTCTGATACAGCACTCCATGGTACACTTCATTGCCACGGACTCCCATTCGCCGAACTTCAGAAGACCGGTTCTGAGTAACGCGGTCAAAAAGGCTGCAAAATATCTTGGCGGAAAAAAAGCCCGGGCCCTGGTACTCGATCATCCCCGAGACATTATTCCCACCACCATGAACCAGAACTGAGCATTACGTAATCTTGACGCAGGTAAAGCCAGATATCCCTTTTGTTCTCTTTCTTGTCACGCTTCTTTTTGCCCCTCTTGCCTTTGGAACCTCTGAGACCTGGTCCATGGCAACGGTTCAGCTTCTTGTCTT
>CAYWMZ010000138.1:0-6264 GCA_964459485.1 uncultured Desulfocapsa sp.
GTGGGGATCAGATCTTCAAGATCATGGCCGGGGATGGGGCCGATATAGTAAAATTTAAGGGCTTCAAAGAGCATAGCCGGAGTGAAGAAACTCTTGATATTCTCCTCACTTTTTTTCAGAACATTGAGAAAACGGTCTCCAACACCATGCAGTTCCTTGAGTCCGCTTGAGATATGCTTGCGCAGACGTCGAACAGTCTTACTGGTGAGCTGCCGGGACAGAAAACTGGACATGGCCCCCACATTCTCAGAGATGGACATCTCGTTATCGTTTAGGATAACAATGAGATCACGATCCAGGTGACCGGCCTGATTCAGTGCCTCAAAAGCCATTCCGGCGGTCATTGAACCGTCCCCAATTATAGCTACCACCTTGTTTTTGTCATCTTTGAGTTTTTTGGCGCAGGTCATTCCCAGAGCCGCTGAGATGGATGTGGAGGAGTGGCCGGTTTCAAAGGCATCGTATGGGCTTTCTTTAAACTTGGGGAAGCCGCTCATCCCTTTATACTGGCGCAGGGTGGGGAAGTCCTTTTGTCTGCCGGTGAGGAGTTTGTGGGCATAGGTCTGGTGGCCAACGTCCCATACCAGTTTATCTTCTGGGGTATTAAAGACGTAGTGCAGGGCCAGGGTTAGCTCTACCACACCGAGGCTCGGTGCTAGATGGCCACCTGTCTGAGAGACCGTATCGATAATAGTGTGGCGCAGATCATCGGCAATGGTGTTCAGTTCAGGAATCGTGAGACCACGGAGATCTTGTGGAGAATGGATGTCGGCCAGTCTTTTTATGGTGGATTCTGTATCCATGGGTGGTGTGGGTGTCAGCATAAAGTATGCTCCATAGGTCGCCGATATTTAATGCGATCTCGTATAAATGTAATCGGCCAGCAGGCGTAAAGGCCGGGCCTTGGTATCAAAGTCGGCCAGGCAGTCTATGGCATTAGCCACCGCTTCTTGAGCAAGTGCTCGAGTTTTTTCAATACCAAAATAGGCAGGATAGGTGGCCTTGCCCAGTTCTGCGTCACTCCCGGCTGCCTTGCCAAGTTGTTCTGTGGTGGCCGTTGCATTTAAGAGATCATCCACAATTTGGAAGGCCAGACCGATCTGCTTACCATAGCCCTCTAGTTGTGCCAGTGCAGTGGTGTCGGCCTCGGCACAAAGCCCGCCGGAGACCACGGAGGCAGTGATTAAGGCCCCGGTCTTACTGCGGTGAATACTTTGCAGAGTTGAAAAGGGGAATTCTGTGTTTTCACTTGCGATATCCAGGGCCTGCCCACCGACCATACCGTAAGATCCTGCGGCACGAGCCACGCAGTGGCAGACGGCAAGTCTTGTTTCAGCCCTAAGACTGCCATATTTCGGATCAGAGAGTAGGTCAAAGGCCCAGGTCAGCAGTCCGTCTCCAGCGAGAATGGCTGCGGCCTCGCCATGCAGAACGTGGTTAGTGGGTTTGCCGCGACGCAAATCATCATTGTCCATGGCCGGCAGATCGTCGTGGATAAGCGAGTAGGTGTGAATGCACTCAAGAGCACAGGCTACGGGCATGATATCCTGGCTTGCAATGCCATCTCCAGCAACGGCACGGGCCGCAGCAATACAGAGGATGGGACGTACACGTTTCCCACCAGCAAGAAGAGAGTAGCGCATAGCCTCAAAGTGGGCTGCAAAATCACCGCTGGCTAGGGGGATGAAGGCCTCAAATGATGCCTCAACCAGCTGCCGCTGCTCCTTAAGGTAGCTCTTGATCTCCATGATCCAACTCATCAAAGGGACTTGTCACGATTCCACCCTGTTTTTCAAGGAGGAGTTCAACCTTTTCCTTGGCTTCAGTGAGGGTTTTGTTGCAGTAGTCAACAAGACCTATCCCTTCGTCGAATTTTTTGAGACTCTTTTCCAGGCTGAGGTCACCGTTCTCAAGTTCTTCAGTGATTTGCTCAAGTTTGCCCAGGGCATTTTCAAATGTTCGCTTTGCCATTATGTCTAAAAGTATGGGGTGTCTGTTGAATTACTTTTCTTTCCTGAATAAGACCATTATATATATTCACAGTTGAAGGAGAAGTCGAGAACAAAGTGTTTGATCAGGTTGGACATGGCGCATACAATTCATAGTCGGATTGCCTCTTTTCTACGCTGGCTAGAGGTGGAAAAAGGATATTCCGAACATACGGTGAGTGGGTACGGGAGAGATCTTGCAGAATTTGCAACTGGTCTCCCTGAAGGTCTGGATACAGATGATATCGAAGCCATCCATGTTCGACGTTTTGTGGTCAGCCTTCACGGGCACAACAGCGGGGCAACCGTCGCTAGAAAACTCTCTGCCCTGCGAAGTTTTTTTAAGTTTTTACAGCGGCGGTACAAACTTCACAACGATCCTTTAGAAGGATTAAGCGGCCCTAAGGTCGGTAAATACCTGCCGGTGTTTCTCACCGTGGATGAGGTCTTTGCCCTTATTGATGCCCCAAATGAAGGGGATCGTTTTATGCAGCGGGATCGTGCCCTTCTTGAAATCCTCTACTCCACAGGAATGCGGGTAGCCGAACTGGTCTCACGCAACCTTTTGGACCTTGATTTAACAACTGAAATGCTTAGGGTGAGGGGCAAAGGAAAGAAGGAGCGTCTGGTACCGGTGGGAAGACCAGCCATTGAGGCGGTTCGTGCCTGGTTTCCGCTGCGGGAACAACTCTGTTTTGATCGTGTTAAAAGAGGTCATGAGCCTGAAAAAGAGGCTCTGTTTTTGAACGGGCGTGGAGGACGTCTTGGCAGCAGGAGTGTGGAGAGGATAGTGAAGGCCTATGGCGAGCGGGCAGGGATTCCACAGATCGTAACCCCCCATGGTCTGCGACACTCATTTGCCACCCATCTGTTGGAGATGGGTGCTGATTTGCGATCAGTTCAGGAACTTCTGGGGCATGCCAGCCTCTCAACCACCCAGCGTTATACCCACCTGACCCTTGATCACATAACGGCTGTGTACGATAAGGCGCATCCCCATGCCAAGTGATATGCCTCCCGTGAGCAAGATCAGGAAGTGAAAACTACGACCCTAAACTTAAAAAATAATAAACTTTTAAAAATAAAATAAATAAAATGAAAGTACGTTCAACAACCATACTGGCGGTGCGCCATAAGGGCCAGGTGACAGTGGCAGGTGATGGTCAGGTTTCACTTGGCAATACCGTAATGAAGCACCATGCCAAAAAAGTGCGTCGTCTCTACCACGGGCAGGTGATTACCGGGTTTGCCGGGGCCACCGCCGATGCCTTTACCCTCTTTGATCTTCTGGAACAGAAGCTTGAACAGTACAAGGGAAACCTGATGCGAGCTGCCGTGGAATTGGCCAAAGAGTGGCGCACCGATAAGATGCTGCGCCGCCTGGAAGCCATGCTGGTGGCCGTAGATGCTGAATACTCCCTGTTGCTTAGTGGTACCGGGGATGTGATTGAGGCAGATAACGGAGTGCTGGCAATTGGCTCGGGTGGGCCATACGCCCAGGCCGCAGCCCTTGCCCTGATAGATAATTCAGATCTTGATGCAGAGGCCATCTGTAAGGCCTCCATGACCATAGCCGCCGATATTTGTGTCTTTACCAATCACTCAGTGGTCATAGAAAGCCTGGATGAGGAGTAGTCTCCTGTTCCGAGTATCCTAAAAAGAAAACCAAATCGTATATTACTATGATAGAAACAGAATCTCTTAGCCCTAAAGATATAGTCACAGAGTTGGATAAATATATTGTTGGCCAGTCTGATGCCAAACGTTCTGTGGCCATTGCCCTCAGAAACCGCTGGCGCAGGCAACAGGTTCCATCCCCCCTGCGTGAAGAAATAGCTCCTAAAAACATCATTATGATAGGCCCCACTGGTGTTGGTAAGACGGAGATTGCCAGACGTCTGGCCAGCTTGGCTCAGTCACCGTTTTTTAAGGTTGAGGCCTCGAAATTCACCGAGGTTGGCTATGTGGGACGGGACGTGGAATCCATGATCCGGGATTTGGTTGAGATTGCCGTCACCATGGTCAAGGCGGAGGAGCGTGAACGACTCCAGGGACTAGCTGAGGCCAATGCCGAGGAACGTATCCTTGATCTGCTCCTGCCACCTGTTACGCCCCCTTCAGCCACGGCGGATATTCAGGGAGGTATGCCCTCCTTTACTGGAACCGGTGAGATTGCCCCCCTTAGCACTCCTCCCCAGGAGAACGATGCCAACAATTCAACCCGCGAAAAATTCCGTGACATGCTTCGTCAGGGAAAACTGGATGAGCGGGAAATTGAACTTGATCTTGCCGAAACCCGGTCGGCACCGATGGTTGAGATCATGACCACATCTGGTATGGAAGATATGCAGTCCAACCTTCAGGACGCCTTCAGTAAGATCTTTCCCAAAAAGAAAAAGAAACGTAAAACCAAGATTCCAGATGCCTTAAAGGGCTTGACTCAGGAGGAGATGGAGCGCCTTATCGATATGGATCAGGTGACAGAAGAGGCCCTCAGACGCACCGAAGAGTCTGGAATTATCTTCCTTGACGAGATCGATAAGGTTGCCACTCGCAGTTCAGGCGGGCATGGCCCTGAAGTCTCTCGTGAAGGGGTGCAGCGTGACCTGCTGCCCATTGTGGAAGGCTCTACTGTCACCACCAAGTATGGAATGGTGAAGACCGATCATATTCTGTTTATCGCAAGTGGCGCCTTTCATCTCTGCAAGCCCTCTGATCTTATCCCGGAACTCCAGGGGCGTTTTCCCATCCGGGTGGAATTGAGCCCCCTTGGCAAAGATGAGTTCGTACGAATACTCACTGAGCCGAAAAGTGCCCTGGTGAAACAGTATATAGCCATGATGGCCACCGAAAACGTGGAACTGCTCTTTGAACCGGAGGCCATAGAAGAACTTGCGGCAATTGCCGTTGAGGTCAATGAAAAGACAGAAGAGATAGGGGCCAGACGTCTCCATACCGTACTTGAACGGGTGCTTGACGAACTCTCCTTTGATGCCAGTGAACGAGGTGAAGAGCGTTTTGTGGTGACTGCCGACTATGTGAAACAGCAGTTGCAGGATGTGGTTGAAGATCGTGATCTCAGCCGTTTTATTCTGTAGTAAACTTTTTATGAATTTTTAAATATTTAGGAAATGGATATGCGTTACACCGACCCAGACCTTCAGTACTGTCCCCAGTGCGATGAAGAGTATCGTGCAGATTTTGAAATCTGTGCCAGCTGCAATGTGAAGCTTATAAGTGGTAGAGACAAAGTTACGGCGGAAGAAGAGGCAAAGGCCAAGCTGGAATCCCGTTCCATGGAGATCGGTCCAGAGGATGAAATCGTCAATATCAGGAAAGGACCACTGGCAGATATGAAACAGCTCCAGGCCCTTCTTGTTGGAAACACTATTCCGTCACTGGTCGTCGGAGAAAATAGCAACTGTGGTAAGGGCTGCTGTGGTGGAGATTTTTTCCTTCAGATAAAGGTATCCGACAGCCAGGAGGCAATAGAGGTACTGGCCCAGGAGTTTAAACGAACCACGGCCCTTGAGTCCCATGATCTGAGCACTGTTCACGCCGTCTTTGATACAGGAGCTGCCTCCTCGACCTGCCCGGCATGCGGCGTTAGCTTCTCAACCAGTGAGTCAACCTGCCCGGATTGCGGACTCTGCTTTTAGAGATTTCGTTGCAGAAGTACCGCTTCATGGTTTCGGAACAGGGCAACCTGATTGCGGCCGGAGTGCTTGGCGTGGTAGAGGGCGGTATCAGCGGTATTGATTAGATCGTTAATGTTCTGGGTGGCAAGTGAGCTAAGGCTTGAAACCCCGAGGCTGATGGTGGTTAAGATGACGGTATCTTTGTAGTGCGAAGACAGCTGCTCTATCATACGGCGTAATCGTTCTGCTACCAGGCCTGCCTTGTGGAGATTTGCCATGGGTAGAATGATCAGAAATTCTTCCCCGCCATATCGACAGATAACCTCTTCGTTGCGCAAGTTGATGGCTATTGTTGATGCAACTTTCTTCAGCACTATATCCCCGGCCTCATGGCCAAAGGTATCATTTACCCGCTTAAATTTATCAACATCTATCATAATGGCACTGAGATCACTGTTGTGACGCTGGGCCGTTGAAAATTCCTCTTCTAATCGAACCAGCCCAAAGCGCCTGTTTAAGACATGGGTCAGGGCATCATAGGAGGCCATCTCCTGGATTTTCTTATGAAGCAGGGCATTTTGGAGGTAGGGAGCCATGTAGCTGGAGTAGGTCTCCAGGGTCTTCATCTTGATTGCTTC
>CAYWMZ010000139.1:0-6253 GCA_964459485.1 uncultured Desulfocapsa sp.
CCACAGTTGAAAGGCGGTTGAAGCCGTGGATCAGCAGTGGTGCAGTGCCCAGAGTGGCTGTAATGGAGAGCAGGCGTGCTGCGCCAATCCAGCGGAGTGGCATTTGCAGCCAAGGAAATGGAGATTTCTGTAAGGTGTTTGCCTTTGTCTTGGGGGAGAGCAGTATTTTCAGTTGGGGCAGGATAATGATCAGGGAACCCACAGCGGTAAAGGAGAGCTGGAAAGAGAGGGTGAAGAGGGATTGCGGATTGAGCACCAGAATAAGCAGGGCCGCAGATGATAGGGTGGTGAACGGGGAGTGTTGGCGACGTGCGCAGAATGCCAGGATAAAGACCAGAATCATAAGCAGAGATCGCAACACCGGAGTCTGAAATCCCGCCAGCAGGGCATAGGCGCAGAGTGGTATAATGGTAGTAAGAAGGGCCAGCTTTTTTACAGAAATATGAAGCATGAGAAAGCTTGAACGGCAGCCCAACCAGTAAAAGAGCATAAAAAGGCCGGAGGCCAGCAGGGAGAGATGAAGGCCCGAAATTGCCAGAATATGGAACACTCCTGCGGCCTTGAATGCTTCCAGTTGGGCCGGGGAAAGGCCCGAACGGTCTCCGATGAGCAGTGCTCTGTAAAGAGCGGCCTGTTCAGAGGGGAGAGAGCTGTTGATTTTGCTTTGTATTGATACTCGCAGTCTTTCCGGGAAATACTTCAGGCGGTGGAGCCAGGATGATACGCCCTCCGTCTTGTGAATTAAGGCAGGGGAGACGATCCTTCCTGTAATATAAATATTCTTGGTCTTCAGAAAGGCCGGGTAGTCAAATCCTCCTGGATTGGCAAAGCGATAGGGGCGCCCCAGGAGACAGCGAATCGCCACCTCATCACCCGGAAGGATATTCTGTGGCCACCTTTGTTTAAGGCGCAGTTGTATCAGCCCCTGTACCCGTCTAAAAGAGCTCTGGCTGCTAAGTTGCAGAAACCTGCTCTTAATGAGAACCCTACTTTTTTCTCCGTCGAACTCAGGCATACTGTACAGCGTTCCCACAAGGACGGCATCTTCCTCTTGGCTAATCTGTGAGTATATATTGTTTTGGAGCTGGGGCCTGTTTGAAAGGTTTGCGGCGTGCAATCCAGCCAGGCTCATCACAGTGACAATGAGGAGGGTGAAGAACAAAAAAGATTTCTTCGGCACCCAAAGGAGGTTCAGGATGAGGAAAAAACTGAGCAGAAGCAGGGGCCGTGGAGTCAATGAAAGCAGTTGTTGCAGGAGTATTCCTGACATAAATGCCAGGCACAGGGAGATGAGCAGATAGTGACGCAGACGCACTCCCAGTGCCTTCACAGCATCTCTTTAATGAGCTTGATATGGCGGCTTACCACTCCCTGCTGACCTTTGATAAATTCATGTGCTGCCCTGCCCATCTTCTGGCGATGGGTGTCATCCTGCAGCAGATTAGCTAGGATAGGGGTCAAATCATCCTGGCCCTGAATAGTAATGGCCCCCCCTGCATTCTGGAGCTGGTAGCTGACCTCTGTAAAATCTTCCATGTGCATTCCAAACAGCACAGGCACCGAAAAAATCGCCGGTTCTATGGGATTGTGGCCACCCTTCGGCACCATACTGCCGCCCACAAAGGCGATATGGGCATGGCTGTAGGCCCGGTTTAGTTCGCCTATGGTGTCAAGGATCAGGAGATCCCGTCCTCCCGCATTAATCTGGCTACGGCAGTTTGCCTGGAGGTTCAGGGTGGCAGCAAGTGCTTGAATGGCTCCGCCCCGGTCAATATTGCGGGGTGCGATAATGAGGTAGGTTTCAGGATACTGTTTTTTTATTTCTACAAAGCTTTTGAGGATGATCTCTTCTTCACCTTCATGGGTGGATCCGGCAAGCAGTAGATGTTGGTACTGTGGGAGGCTAAAGCTCAGGGCCTGATTGCGTGTGTCATCTGCGTAGAGAGCTGTGTCATATTTGAGGTTTCCCAGGCTTACAATGCGTTGTTTTTCAACACCTAGGCTTACAAGCTTTTCCCTGTCTTTTTCGGTCTGCATCGAGAGAACTTGAAAACTTGCAAACAGGGGCCTGAACAGAAAGGAAAAACGTTGATAGGATGCCATGGATTTTTTGGAAATCCGACCGTTTACCAGTAGTGCCGGCACCTTTTTCTGTCTAAGGGATGCGAGCATCCCAGGCCAGAAATCCGTCTCCACCAGGATAAAGAGATCCGGTTGCAGAATAGTAATAAAGCGTCTGGTAACGGGAAAGAGATCAAAGGGGAAGGGGATGAAAAATGTTACCTGATCCCGGAAGAGTTTCTCGGCAAGCGTTGCACCTGCCTTGGTCGCTGATGAAAAAACGATCTCAAGTTCCGGCATATCTCTCTTTATTCCAGCAACCAGAGGGAGGGCGGAGGTGACCTCACCCACAGAGAGGGCGTGGATCCAGACCCTTCTTTTCCGCTTTTTGTACCTGCCCCGTGTCAGACCAAATCCCAAGCGGGGCAGAGCTCGGCCTCGATATTTAGGGATCAGGAGGCAGATAGCCACAATGGGCAAAAACAACAGTGGCAGGAAGATAAACTGGAGTATGCTGTAGAGGAGTATCATGGTGACTACCGGAGTGTAGAGTTGTACATATGTGTATTGTTTACAGTGAGCTGAAAGAGTTGTGAGGCATTTCTTGTGCCGCCCCTCGATAGGCCTATCATAATATTTTTTTCCATTATATGATAGAAGCATATGCTGGTTAGAAGAATATGAATCGGTACTCCATCCCTTTTTGTCAATATTTTAGAACAATAGTATCGGCCCTCCATGAAAAAAATATTTCTATTTTTAGTTGTCTTTGCTCTGCACTTCCCTCAGTGTATCCATGCCGAAACTGCCGATTCCATTATAAAGAAGGTGGTAGAGAACCTCGACGGACGCACGGCAGTGATGAAGATTACCATGGAGGTCAGTAGTCGTCGGGCAAAACGAAGTATGAAGATGATAAGCTACTCCGTGGGGCAGGAGAAATCCTTTATCAAGATCCTCTATCCAGGAAAAGATGCCGGAATAACCTTTCTGAAGGTGAAAAACAGTATGTGGCAATATGTGCCTCGTATTGAGAAGATCATCAAAATACCGGCATCCATGATGTTACAGAGCTGGATGGGCAGCGATTTTAGCAACGATGATCTGGTAAAAGAGAGTTCTCTTGACGAAGATTATAAGCATCGTCTCACTGGTGAGGATGCAAAGAGTTACACCATAGCCCTCACCCCCAAGGCCGATGCAGCAGTTGTCTGGGGGAGGATCGGGATGTCAGTTTCAAAGGATCACTATCTCCCCGTCAGGATCTCCTACTATGATGAAAAGGAGATCCTGGTGAGAGAGCTTGTGTACAGTGATGTCAAGCTATTCGGGGCTCGCTGGTATCCGGCATTGTGGATTATGACCCCTCTGGCCGAGGAGAAGGTGGGACATGAAACCCGGATTATTGTTGAGGATGTGGTTTTTGATAAAGATATTGATGAGGCATATTTCACTAAACGGGCCCTGAAACGCTTTTCCCGCTAGGATCAAGAGGGGAGCCAGGGGGGCTCAGGATGAATGGGAAGGGGGGGCGGAGTTATGAGGATACTCTTTACAATGAGTCTGCGCAATGTCCTGGCCCATAAACAACGCTCTTTGCTCACCCTCCTGCTGGGGACAGTGTCCACAGCCATACTGGTATTTTCTTCGGCTTGGATGGATGGTTCACACCAGCAGATGCTCAAAAATGCTGTTGAAATATACTCAGGCTATATTCAGATTACCGGGAGCTCCTTTCGGGAAAGTCCGAGTCTTGAAAATCTCATCTTTGATGTGGCAGCTCTGCAAGATTCTGTGGAGGCCCAAGACGGAGTGAAGCTCTTTAGCCCACGTTTTGAATCCTTTGTCTTGTACTCCGCAGGGGATAAGGCTGTGGGAGGGATGCTTACCGCCATAGATCCTCAAAAAGAAAGAAAAATATCACGGCTTTATTCTTCTCTCAAAGAGGGGCGTTATCTCAAGAATGATGATGACAATGCACTCTATATGGGGGTGGAACTGGCCCGACGCCTCGGTGTCGGAGTGGGGGATGAGGTGGTTTTTATCGGAACTGCTGCCGATTATTCCTTTGCCGCCGACAGATTGGTCGTCAGGGGGATCTTTCAAACTGGACTCTTTGAGTTTGATGGGAGTAGTGCCTTTATGGCAAAACCCTACTTTGATTCCATTATGGCCTCATCTAATATTGCAACTCATGGCATTGTCCTGCCCGATAGCCCGGCTTACTCAGGCCTGCTGGCAAAGCAAATAGCTACAGCAATTGGGGCTGATTATGAGGTGGCCAGTTGGCAGGAGACCATGGCGGCTCTGGTGCAATCCATGAAGATTGATTCTGCCTTTGGCTACATCACCCTTGGCCTTATTTTTATGGCCATCTTTTTTGTGCTGATGATCTATACCTTACTTGGCATCTACGCCCGTTTGCGTGAAATTGGGATTATGCGTGCCCTGGGCACCACTCCCCGCCAGATATTTATAATTCTTCTGTGCGAGTCCAGCCTCCTCGGGGTCTTATCGGTCTTCCTGGGTGGCCTGGTCGGAGGAGTTTTTGCCTACTATTTCCATATACATCCCATGGTTTTTTCCGGTATGGAGGAACAGTTCAAACAGTATGGACTGGCAGTTTCTGCAATCCCCACCGCCTTTGCCCCACTGATTATTATGCGGGATATGCTGGTGATGTTTTTTCTACTGCTACTCTCCACCCTCTATCCCATTGTTAAGGTCAACAGTTACCGCCCCATTGAGGCCATGCATCATGTATAGAATGGTCCTCAAGATGGCCTGGGCATCCCTTTGCCGCAGAAGGCTGCGCTCGGTTATGGTGGTGTTGATGATCTGTTCCAGTCTCTGGGGTCTGCTCCTGATGCAAGGTGTCTACGACGGGATGACAGAACAGATGATTTACAGTGCTATTCGTAGCGATTCCGGACATATTTCAATCTTTGGTCAGGGATATCGTAGCGATCCCTGCCTTGCTAAACGTATCCCGCAGTCCGTTTTTGTACCGGGTAAATTACCGGGACTTCTTGAAAAGAATCCAGAGGTGAGAAGTTGGGTTCAGCGTCTCTGTCAGTCGGGGCTTGCAGCAACGGCTTACTATTCAAGAAATATTGAGATACGGGGTATTGATGCGCAGCAGGAGTACGGCCGTCTCCAGGATACACTCTTTCGTGGTGAGTACGGCTTTGGTAAGGATGGAAAATCTGCCATGATAGGTTTTTTACTGGCCCGGAAAATGAAACTCGATGTGGGAATGAAGGTGGTTCTCTCAGCCCAGGACGTAAACGCTGAAGTCAGCTCCATCGCCTTGCGGGTAAGAGGGATACTGAAGACCAATAACCGTCTGCTTGATGAAACCGCAGTTTTTATGGATATTCATGCTGCCAGGAAATTTCTCGGGGTTCCAGGTGGAGTGACCCAGATCGCTATCCTGCTCAACGGAGAAAAGGGTATAGTGCGTCTGCAACACAAATTGCAGGCAGTATTATCGGATCTGGACATCCTCAGTTGGGATGAGCTCTACCCGGCACTTATGCAGTCCCGTGTCATTATGAAGGGCTTTGGACTGGTTGTCTCCCTTATGATATTTGGGGTGACAGGGCTTGGTATCTTCGGAGTGGTGCTGGTTTCTGTGTTGGAACGTATCCGGGAATTTGGGGTTATGCTGGCTTTGGGTACCACTCCCCGACGGATCTGGGCAACTATCCTTACTGAATCCCTGCTCCTTGGCTTGGCGGGCTATTGCATGGGGGCTCTGTTCGGATTTTTGAGTCTGCTCTACTTTAAGGTCTATGGCCTTGATCTCAGCCTCTTTAGTTCGGCCTTTGAAGAATTTGGCATGGATGCGGTGACCCATGCCATTATCAGACCCGGTTATTTTAGCACAGCATTTGCGGCCGTAGTTGTGGCAAGCCTGATCAGCGCCACCCTCCCCATGCAAATCATACGAAAATCAAGACCCATTGAGGTTATCAATACGCTGTGAGAGGAAATCAGGAGATGGAAGAGAATATATTTCTGGCGGTACATGAGATACGAAAGTGTTTCCAGCCAGATAAAGAGGTGCGTGTTCAGGCATTGGACGGGATTACTCTGGAGATATCTTGCGGAGAATTTGTAGTGTTGTCAGGTCCGTCTGGAAGTGGTAAGACGACCTTGCTCAATATTATCGGAGGCCTGGATGCCCCAA
>CAYWMZ010000140.1:0-6235 GCA_964459485.1 uncultured Desulfocapsa sp.
AATTACTTGATGCAAGCCGTAAAGCAAGAAATAAAAAAATTTACTATTATCTCCTAACGCTGTTCCACACTGGCATGTGAGCATCTGAAGCGGCGGGATTGCACTGGAATCAAGTCAATCTGAAAGAATGGCTTCATCCGACTGAAGCGTACTTTGTTTCATGAAGTGCCATTATTTTCAGTTTGAAAAAATCATGATCTCTGAATCCATACGCCTGTCGTTTCATTGTTTTGATTTTATTGTTTGTTCCTTCAAGTGGGCCAGTACTAATATGAAAATCGTAGTACGCTAATATCCCATCTTTGTGTCTTTCAAGTGTGTTTACAAATTTCATCAGCATGGAAATCCCAGACGCCCTGGCCGCTGATCCAACTATCCATATGCCAAGAGGCGGTTTTCTTGTCCTCCCATCCCCACAGTTACCGTAAGTCTTCCTTCATATAATAAACGATGGCTAAAGGTTTATTGAGAGAAAGAGCTAATTCAAGTTTTGTGACCTTATCCGGCTTTCGGGGAAGCGTTTCCAGTGCCGTGAGTATATCCCAAGGAGCAGTACGACATATTGCCATTGGAAATACAGATATGCGCAAGTCTACCAACGGCCTAAGTCAACTGGTTGCAAAGAAAAAAGGGCGCAGAAAATTACCTGAGAATTGATCGTGGCTATGATATTTCAGATGAAGACGAGATCTGTGCTTGTGGATGTGAACTGGATAAAATCGGGGAAAATGTCACCGGAAAACTGGATATAGTGCTAACCAAAATTAGAGTTATTTGCCATATTCGTCTCAAATATGCGTGTAAGAACTGCGAAGGACAGAAAGATGAGACACCAGTAAAGATTGCCCCACTACCGCCACAAATTACCCCAAGGGCTTACCCATAGCTGGCCTTCTTACAAGCATACTGATTACCAAGTTCTACGATGCCTTACCCTTTTATCGCCAGGAAAAGCAGTTTATTCGTCTTGGAATTGATAATAAAGCCAGGTCCCGTAAAAGGTGAGAACCGCATAGACCATGGCCACAAGGATCGTATGATGCCCAGTAATCATATCATCCCGCTACACCTCGGAATAACACCTAACCCGACGATAGCCTCCTCCCCTCGTTTGCGATGCAGCAATTTCAAAGTTGTTCCACCAGACCCGGTTCATCATCAACGATTAATATTCTCATAGAGTATCTCCTATGCCGTTCTGGTGATAAGCCAGACGCCACAACAAATAACTGCAATACCCGACCAGCGGGTAAGGTCCATTGCTTCATCAAAAAGCAGCCACCCCGCAAAAGCTGTTACAATGTACCCAACCGACAGAAGAGGGTAGGCGTAACTTACCTCGACTCTGGATAGAACCAGTAGCCAGATAACAACGCTGATTACATGTATTGGCTGGCCGTCGTACTGATCAGTATTGTCGGCACGCTGATAACCGATAATTTAGTTGATAATATGGGAGTAAGTTTACAAACAACGACTATTGCATTTTCGATAGCATTGGCTCTGACCTTCCTATCTTGGTACATGAGCGAAAAGACCCTTTCTATTCACAGTATTTTTACATCAAAACGAGAAGTTTTCTATTGGTTGGCCATTCTATTCACCTTTGCATTGGGTACCGCTGCAGGGGATCTTCTCTCTGAGGGAAGTGGTCTAGGGTATGACACTGCGAGTATAATATTTGCTACTGGAATCGCAGCTGTCACCATGGCCTATTACTTTTTAAAGTTGGATGCTGTTTTGGCTTTCTGGTTGGCGTATATTCTTACACGTCCCCTTGGGGCATCTATGGGAGACCTGTTGTCAAAGCCTGTCGTCGAAAATGGACTTGGCTTGGGTACAGTTGGTACCAGTGCTTTGTTTGTGACCATTATTTTTGGTTTGGTGCTGTTTCTGACCATAACCCAAAAAGACCAGGTAACATTCTCCTCACGAGACTGGTGATATTCAGTTATTCAGACAAGATTGCGCTCATGAGGGCCTGATGACCGCCCCACAAGAGACGCACAATTTCGCCACGATACGATGTCCACAAAAAACACAATACGCTTAATCTTGAAATATTTTCTTATTTTTAACCGATCTTCATTCTGCCTTCATATGGGCTGATTATATTCATTACTAAACGAAGCAGAAAATCAGATGGTTTTTTGTTTCTTCTAACCAGCTCATAAGATTCTGTCATGAGCACACAACAACCATACGTAGGAGGTAACTCACATGATGAAAGAAACAGTTTCGATTTACAAAATAGCAACGACAATGATCATAGGGATCGCAATGGCCACTCTACTCCAAGCGGGAATATCTTTTGCCAACAATAAAGACCAACCACTCAAGCCAGGTACCATCAGAGTGCAACAGGAAGAGAGTACATATCCAGGTCTTGCAACCATCACCCTGGAACAGGCAAAAGATGTTGCCCTAGCTAATGTTCAGGGTGAAATTTTAAAGATCGAACTTGAGGATGAAGATGGATTCCTTGTTTACGGAGTTGAAATAGTAACTCCGAAGAAAATAATTGCTAACCTTAAAATTGATGCAGGTAATGGAGAAGTGCTGCGGATAGACAAGGATACTGCTGATAACAACAGTGACGGTTATGACCAAGGGGACAACAATGACCGTCATGATGAAGACCAAGAAGATAATGATCACGAGGAGCGTGATTAAGGTCGATTTTGCATCCTAAAAATCCAGCTTACCTGATGGTAGTGTATTTCCATCGGGTAAGCTAAAAGACATGCAATAGTTGATGATGGAGGATACCCCATGAATATCATTGAAGTAGAAGAGTTACAGAAGAGCTTCCAGGGGAACGAGGTGTTGCACGACCTGTCCTTAACTGTTGGTAAAGGTGATATATACGGTTTTCTTGGCCCAAACGGCTCGGGAAAAACGACCTCTTTACGCATAATGCTTGGCCTGCTGAAAAAAGATGGGGGTAGGGTCAGGGTTATGGGCCAGGATGTCGGACTGCGGGATAAAGAAATTCGTCAAAAGGTCAATATGCTGCCAGAATCGCATGGATTTTACAGTTGGATGAGAGGGACGGAATACCTCTCCTATTTTTGCGGGCTCTATGGCAGACATCTTGATAAATCAATGTGCGGTTACCTGCTCGAACTTGTGGGTCTTGCCCCAGAGGATCGCCGCTCAATCAGGCAATACTCAAGAGGTATGAAACAACGGCTCGGCATTGCCCGAACCCTGATAAATGATCCTGAACTTGTTTTTCTTGATGAGCCGACCAACGGCCTGGACCCCAAAGGTCGACGGGATATCCATGCCCTGCTCAGAAGACTCAACGAAGAACGAGCCATGACCATTGTTCTGTCCACACATATTCTTGATGATGTGGAACACCTATGCAACCGGATTGGTATCTTGAGTGATGGAAAAATGCAGTACCAGGGAACGCTAAAAATGGTAGAGGGTGAGGTTATCCCTTTGTACCGATTTTATTTTGAGCGAGATATAGAGATTGAAACCGTTGAGGCTGTTCCCGGTGTACATGTAGTTTCACTGGAAGAGGGTTGGTTCCATTGCCGACTGGACGCTATCAGCCCAGATAAAGCGGTTGCCGCCATGGTCAACAAGGGGCTTTCCGTCTCCCAAGTCATTAAGGAAAATGATGGATTAGAGAAGGTATATCTTCGCTATACCGGAGGAACCTCATGAGACTACTTGGTAATATTGTACTAAAAGAATGCAGGGAAGATGTCTTCGCAGTTCGCGGCATGGGAATTTACCTGACTGCAGCTTTGGTGCTGAGCGCCTTCGGATTACTGCTTGTCGGCAATACCGAACTCAGTCTTTTGGATAACGCCCAAACCGTCTACATAATGGCAGGAATTATCCTGTCCCTGGCCGGCTTGATTGCGGTTGTTCGCGGCAGCGATGCTTTTGCCGGGGAACGGGATCGAGAAACGCTGGAGGCCTTGCTGATCAGCCCGGTATCGAGTGAGGATATTGCCTTTGGTAAACTTGCAGCCCTCATGGTCTCCTGGCTACTCCTGTACCTGCTTGCGGTTCCTTATATCTGGGCTGTAGGAAGTTCCGGGCAGAATCTGACTGCGGCCCTGCTGTATCTCTTTATATCTGGTACGATCTTGATGACGATTTTTGGATCTCTGGTACTCAGCCTGTCGGCCCGAGTCAGAAGTTTCAAAGGTGCGATGTCGACCGGTCTCATACTCTTTCTCTTTGCCGCAGCACCTGTTGCCCTTGGCCCGTCACTCAGACAAAGCTTTATTGGTCACATACTGGACTGGCTGAATCCATTTGCCATAGCCATGAATATGCTTGACGCAGTTATTATTGACAGCCAGACCACGCTAGGACAACAGTTTCTTCCGCTCGCAATACTCTCCGGATACATGATTATTGCCGTCTGGATACTCTGGAAAAGTTCAAGGAGAATCACATTATGAAGCGTACAGGTCTCTTGCTCATATTTTGCAGCATAATTCTTCCGCTTGCGTCCATGGCCAGTGGGTATACAAACATACCCTCCTCATCTCTGCTCTCCGTGTCAATTGAAGCCCCAACAACCCCCTTACGGATGGGTGACACGCCGATTTTTATCGGTAAAGTAACAAATAACAGCACTGAAACATTAAAAAACCTTGTTGTTTACTTATCCTTGCTCTCCCTACAGCCCGGCCAGGAACATCCGGTCGATCTCGAGGACTGGTCAGCCCAGAAGGCAATCCGACTCGACCATCTGGCTCCAGGCCAAACCGCTGTTCAGCGGTGGAAGATGCGCCTGATCAAATCCGGTCCTTTTGGCACTGCTTTGACAATAGTTAACCCGGCATCCGACCGACCACATATCAGCCCTTTGGCTATGTTCAACGTGGCCCCCAAGCCAACCGTCCTTGCAGGCAGGATTCTTCCCGTTGCAATCGGTATCCCACTGTTGCTTGCTGGTCTTTTTCTCTTCATTTGGGGAAACAGGCGATGACAGCATGATTTCGATTTCGATTTCGAACTAACCAACAAGACGATCAACTATGTGGGCACGGTTGGAGCTTCCGTATACAGGTGTATTGCCAAGTGAATTTTTGACAAAGACCCTGGCGAATATGGGATCAGTGAGTTTAAAAGATGTCTTTGGGGTGATTTGATCCTGTATACCAAATGCAATTTCTTTGTCGAACCAGATGATGTGATCTGGGTTGTTCTTATACAACCTGCTATTTATTGGACGTTCGCTATATTTTGATCTGATCTGTTGTGCCCTGGCAGAGTCTACTGCCCGTTCTGCGCTGCTAGTGGCCTGAGATGCTGCCCCGGCATCGGTTTGCAGTTTTGCAAACGCTCTGCGTCCAACTTCAAGTCGATTTTTCACCTGCATGTATGCGACATGAGTGGAGGAAAACTGGCCCTTGTATTCTGAGTTAAACTGCTCGAACCTGGAAGCAGCAAGATCAAGATCATGTTTGACTCCAGCCACATAACTTCCCGGAGAAGTTGATGCTGTTGCAGTTTTCAAGCGGTTTTCCAGGGTGAATAAAGTAGCGGCGATATTCCTAAGGTCTGCCCCCATTTTGGGAGGAAGGTCGCTTACAGCTGCGGGGTTTGTTTCCAATGGAGCACTTGTATTCTTCCTGACAACACCTTTGATCATAGCCTGTTCAGCGGCGTCGATACGATTTTTAAGAGCGATAATGTCAGGATGGTTGGGAGCAAAGCGCCCCTTAAAGTAGGTAAAGATATTTTGATACTCTGTTTTGGCCTTCTCAAGTGCATTACTGTCCCTTTCTCCTTTGGCGGCCTGCTGGTTAACCCATACCAGCTGCCTGTCTGCGGAATCTATGTAACGCTGGATATTGGCAAAAAGTGGCTTTTGTAAGCTTATTATTGCTGAGGAGACGCTACTCGGAGACTGTTGCCAGGCCTTGCCCGGGAAATGACTGTGAACTGTGGCTATCCGATTCTTTAACTGAACGAGCGTTGGATCTTCAGGATCGAATCGTCCCTGAAAATATTGGAATATTTGGTCATATGATGCCTGAGCCCCCTTGAGCTTAGCAGGTGCAAATTCAGCACGTCCTGTTCGGATCTGTTCCTCTGCCTTGTCCAGTTCAAGATTGGCACTATTCACCATACGCATAATGTTGGCACTTAGTTTTTGCGAATAGGCATGACTCGGATTAAAAAAAAATAAAGATATAATGTAACTATTCAGCGAAAATAGAGAAAAGATAGGAATTTTTTACTTGACAGGGTT
>CAYWMZ010000141.1:0-6234 GCA_964459485.1 uncultured Desulfocapsa sp.
AAAAACTTTCTCTTTACCACTAGATTCTTTTCTGGTGATATATTTTTCAAGTCGTTTGAATTCACTACTTGTTGTCTCATGCAAATGTATTCTAGAAGCAGCACTACCAAACAATGTATGATGTTTTTTGTTCCAATAGTACTCTTGGCCACCTACGTAGTTAATACCTAGTTCCTTGCACAATACAGGTAATGTTGTTTTTGGATTTTCCAAAAGGGTTGATGACTTAATTGAATAAAATATTTTGGTAACTGAAAAGTACCTAAGGTGATATTCCACCCACAAATTTTCCCATCGATCTTCTTTGTCTCGTTTACTTAAAGAATAGGCAAACTCATATGGTGTTTTCCAAATAATTACATGTTGGACTTTAATTTTTTGGCCTTTAAGGTTTGCTGTTTGTTCTTTAATCCATTCAGGGTCTTTGCTCGAGTCTACAATGTTGTCTATTTCGGGGTGACGATTAAATATATTTTGATATACATTCTTTTTCCCCCCCTTTTTTATGCCAACCCACTCAGGGCAGTTTATTTCTCCACAGCCACAGATCGGATCTATATGATGCGTTTTGGTTGGATGGAAAAGAGCATTCAGTTCACCTGTGGAGTAGACAGTGGGGTTGTTTGACAACATTAAATCAAGCAATGTCGAGGCACTGTGAGCTGTTCCACCAATAAATGTCACTTGTTTCACTTGAATTCCCTAGGGCTAGCACAAGATGGAGTTAAGATCAATTAGAGATAGATTATGTGTTAGGCGGAGTTCGGGGTCAGTGTGCAAAACTGGCACTTTGCTAGGAATTTTGAATAACTGTTTCTGCGAGTTATAGCATTGTCCTTGTCGCCACGGTTCTAATCTTCTCGGTTATAATTTAAAGTTAAGCATCCCGTTATTTCAAGTGTTTCACTCAAAATAAGTATGGCATGAAAGTATAGGTGAGTGACGGGGGAAAGTAAATAGGTAGAAATACCCATTTTAGGAATTCCGGCAGAACTCTTTGCAAGAGTTCCAGGGTTGCTCATTGAGAATTGGGCCATGACAGATTTGTTGGTTTGAAAAAAGGAAAGTAGGATACCCGTTCAAATTCCGCCGGAGAGTAGGGAAAAACAGGCGGCTTCCGGCGGAGCCGGGACTCTTTCGTATCTTCTGGACGGTGCTCACAACCCTGCAGGGGTGGAGAGTCTGGTTCAGACCCTTAAAACAGAGTGCAGCTATCGAAAGCTCATTGTTATCTGGGGTGCCATGGTGGATAAGGACCTGCAAAAGACCCTGCCCCAGGTGGCATCCCTTGCAAACACCATTATTCTCACCAAACCTGATGGGGAACGTTCGGCTGAACCGGATCTGCTGCTTGCCAATGTGCCCGAAGATCTGCGTGACAGGTGCGTCCTGAGGGAGAGCGTGGATGAGGCGATAGCGGCAGCGGAAGATCTGGCCCGTGAAGACGATCTGATCCTTATTGCTGGCTCCCTCTACCTGATCGGGGCAGCACGCTCCATACTGCTGGGCGAGCTGGTATCATGAGTCGGGACTTCTTTGATTTTGATGCACCAGACGATGCCACAATTCGGACCCAGAGGGCAATCGCCAGAGATCTTCGCAAGAGCAGATGGTGGCAGCAGAAGACCTCTTCCGGGAAATGCTACTTCTGTGGCAGAAAAACCACCTTTAAAAACCTCACCATGGATCATCTTCTGCCCCTATCCCGTGGTGGTATGAGCACTAAAGATAATATCGTGCCCTGCTGTAAATCTTGCAATACTAAAAAGAAGAGTATGCTTCCCCTGGAGTGGGAGGCCTATCTTGAAAATTTGTAGAGATGCCGTGAAATCCGGGGAGTTCTTTATGAGATTTAATATACGGCGTTAGAAGGAGATCTGGAGATCTGGGGACAGTATAGGAAACTATGGGATCCCCAAAAAACTATTAGTTGAAATCGTGACCTTAGAATATGATCTCCCCAAAAAATGAGAGATGGATAAACTGTCCCCGGAACTGGTCCCCGGAACTGCTTCGACAAAAAGGTAGGGTGGATGGATACAAACAGGAGATGAATTGTGTTGATTGGATCAGGAGTATAGGGTATTGTCTCGTCTCTTCACTGGTTCATTTTCTCATAACCATCGTGGTTGCTGGGAAGATAATTCGCATAATTTGCAAATACCCCATGGGCGGGTAGCTCAGTTGGATAGAGTGTCAGCCTCCGAAGCTGAAAGTCGTGGGTTCGAATCCCACCTCGCCCACCATGAATAAAGCAAAGGTTTTACCGGGACTTGGTGGTTCTGATTCAATCTGGTTTGCCCCTGGCGGTTATATGCTTTCCACCCGGTTTCGCCCCTCCTTTTTTGCCCTGTACAGAGCGTTATCGGCTTTGCGAACGAGGTCTTCCTCTTCATCATCATTCCGCATTTCGGTTACACCAAAACTGGCGGTGACATGTGTATCTCTGTCCATATCTTGACGCTCTATTGCGATCCGTAATTTTTCAGCAATGAATTTCGCTCCGGTAAGATTAGTCTCCGGACATATGACCAGGAACTCTTCACCGCCCCAGCGGCCAACGATATCCACCCCCCGAATGTTCTCTTTCAGTGAAACGGCCACACTCTGAAGAACAGTATCTCCAGCTTGATGACCGAATGTATCATTGATCTTTTTAAAATAATCTATATCAAGAATCACAAGCGACAGGGGAGTATTGTACCGTTTGAATCGCATGATTTCTTTATTGAGAGTCTGGTCGAGTTTCATTCGATTATAGAGTCCGGTCAGGCGATCTGTAACAGACAACCTTTCCAGTTCCTTATTTTGCCTCTGCAACTGATCCTTGACTTTCTGCGTCTGTCGTCTGGCCACTACGAGTTTACGGTTCCAAAACATAATTACAGCTAAAACCAGACAAGAGATAAAAAGGATTTTCCAGACAAGCGAATAATCTATCCCCTGTTCATAGTTTACAGCAACCCATTGGTTATAAATCCGCTGTGTATCTTCTTTGGTCAGGTTGTTGACGGCCTTCTGAAAAATACTTCCCAAGAGTGGTTCGCTACCCCGTGTTGCTACTCCAAGTTCAAGATTGTATGCTATCGTTCCTGCAATTTTCACATCCAGCAGTAACTCTTTTTGAATGGTGTATCCTATGGCAGCAGAGGTGCCTATGAACCCAAAAACTTCACCACTGCGAACTTTTTCCAGACCTGTACGGATGGAATCCACTTCTAACAATTTGATGGTAGGGTAGCGTTTTTGTAGTTTGTCAATAAGCGTTGTACGGTGGACTATTGCAAAACGCTTGTCCAATTTCTTGGTGATATCGTCAATAAATAATTTGTCGCTGGTGGTGGCAATGACATAAGGGAAAGAGATGTAAGGAGTGGTGATATCCATCTGTTCTTCAAGGGCCGATGACACTTCAGTCATTAACAGGATATCAGACTTTCCTTCCTGAATAGCAGTGAATGCCTCTTTCTGGGTCTTTGCAGGCAGCACCTGAAAAGTTGTTCCTAGCCGCTTTTTGAAAAGAGCGAGGTAATTGGCACCCATCCCCTCAAGTTTGCCATTTTTATCTACCTTTTGATATGGCATCCAATCGCCATAGACAGATACTTTAAGCTTTGCTTTTGTTGCCAGATATTTTCTTTCTTTCGAGGACAGTACAATATTGCGATCTTGGCCAGATGCTTCTCTACCTGTTTTGCCGAACCATTTACGTTCCAACTCCGTAATATCACCAGGTGTTAATGTTTCCAGAGCCTTATTAAGTATGGTGATGAGTTCAGGGGCACTATTATGGGCCATAAAGTGAAAGCTGCGCATTTCTCCCTTGTCGTATTCCTTGGCCCAGCCAGAGAGTTTGAGGTCGGTAATGCCTCTTTTTTTGAAAATGTATTTCATTACCTGAATCTCGCCAAGCGTGGCATCTGCTTTCCCGGTTGCTACCGAATCAAGCATTGAGTCAAGTCCATCTACCAGCAAGAGGCGAATTTTGGGATACGAATTTTTAAGAAATTCCTCCTGGCTCCAGCCCTTTCCAACGGCAACGGTTTTTCCGTACAGTTGTTCGATATCATCAATTTCTGATCCGTTTTTACTGATAATCCAATAATTTTTATAAAAGTGGTACGGTTTCGAAAAAATACCCCGTTTTTTTCGTTCAGGGGTTTGGTTAAGGGTGTGCAGCAGGTCAAGATCACCCTTATTAAACATATTTAGTAGCTGGTGCCAGGTATATCCATTGACATAGGAAATCGTAATGCCGATACGTTCAGCCAGTATATTGAGCAGGTCTATGGAGTAGCCCTGAGGTTGTTTACCAATAGTGAAGTCATAAGGTGGATAATCCAGTTCATTGCTCACCCGAAGGATTGGATGTTTTGCTATGAAATCCCGTTCTTTTGGTGTCAGTTCAATGGTGGGCTGTTTTTTGTTCCATAGGCCGAACCATTTTGATTTGAGCCTGCTCATTTCTTCCCTGCTTATTGCATCCATCCCCTTGTTGATAATTGATAGAAGCTCAGGCCAGTCTTTGCGTACCCCGATGCGCCAATTTCCGCTGTTGGGTTCAAATAGTGGTACAGGTCGGAATTCAAGCCCATTGAATCCCGATTCTCTTAATGTGAAACCCGCCAATTGTGTGCTCTCGTAGGCGGCGTCGCATTCGTTGAATAATACGCTTCTCAGAAGTTCCTTTGTGGTGTCGTATTCAACAAGCTCTATCGTTGGGTCAAGTTTACTGAAATAATCGAAATGTTTGGTTCCTTTGAGCAGAGCAAGTCTCTTGCCTGATAGATCCTTGGTTGATACAATGTCCGTCTCGGGGCGAACGATTAAAGCGTAGGTGGCATTTATGTAGGATCTGGTAAATGAAGCATACACCTCTCGTTCTTTTGTTTGCAGAGAGGTGTGGATAATATCAAGCTCTTTGTTTTGGATGTTCTCAAGAATTTCCTGCCATGTGTAGCCATTGACAAAGGTGAGACTGAGACCGGTTTTTTTGGCTATCAGTTTGAGATAGTCTATGGAAAAGCCCAAGGGAGTACCGTATTCGGAAAAATCATAGGGTGGGTAATCATCCTCGTTCTGCACTCGAATGACAGGGTGGTTCGCAAGAAAAGATTGCTCTGCCTCATTCAATAGAACTGTCCCGTGCGCTATTTTCTGGGGGGTGCTACTAATCCAGCGATTTTCCAGAAGCTGTTTCTCTTCATCGGAGACAGTGGCAATAGCTTTTTGCAATATCTGATGAAGTAAGGGCAAATCTTTGCGAACACCGACATGCATAAAGGTTGCAGACTTGTCAGCGGCAGCTATTTCGATATAGCTGGAAAGTTTGATATTGGTTATCTGGTTTTCTCTGGCAAAATAATTGAACAGCAGAGGGTTGCCGATAATAGCATCAAGTTTACCTGTGGCAAGCAGAGTGACCAGATCGGCAGTGGCGTTTATTTCTATCAGGTTAATTTTGGGATACAGCTTGCGAATCGCTGCAATACTGCCGTGGGAAGTTTGGATTCCTATCCGTTTATTATGGAAATTAAAAAGAGCATCAGTGGTGTCATCTGTTGTGAGAATACCTAATTTACCCTTGTGGTATGTCTCGGTGAAGAGCGTGTAGGCTTCTCGCTTCTTGTTCTTATAGAGGGCGGGTATGATATCTATCCGTTTTTTGCGGAAGAGTGAAAGTAATTCTGGCCATGTATAGCCGCTGACAAATTCGATTTTTAGACCAGCTTTATCGGCCAGCAGTTGGATGTAATCGATGCTGAGCCCCTTTGGCCGTCCAAATTCATAGAAGTCAAAAGGTGGCCAATCCATAACATTGGCAACACGAATAACAGGATGGGTATTTAGAAAGGCCAGCTCCTGTGCCGTGAAATTCAGGCGATGGGTCTCATTTTTTGCATGGACGTTTGAGCTAAGAGCAATTAGTACCATCAAAATCCATACAATTTTTTGTATCATATTATGTTGATTAGTGAGATTGGTGAACCTGCGTTGAACTACCTGGGAGAATCGGGATTATGATAACATCAGTCCCTTTACCATGCTACCACGAGTCTGTCAGTGAATCATCTTGTGATAAAATGTAATTAAAGCATACTGTATTTGGGGGGGGATAAGCAAAAAGTATGGGTGCCAGGCATAATTTTTTCTGATTACCATCGAAACTCAGCTTTGCAAAACCGGAGCTATTCCGTGTCCATTAATATGGGACGCCATAAACCCATCCGTGGG
>CAYWMZ010000142.1:0-6231 GCA_964459485.1 uncultured Desulfocapsa sp.
AAGAATACGCAAAGATTACAGTGCCTGGGCTTGTTTACAAATTCATTCAAATTTTAAAGAATTAAACACACGAGTGCAACACACGCTACAAACAGAACCGGACTGGAGCGATTATTTTCCAAGTCCGGTTCACCTTACTCTTAAAAGCAGTGTTCTCTCCTACTTCCCTTCATAGGCAACAAACTTGCCATCTTTTACAGTCATCATCTGGAAAGCATTGATATCAAGTCCATTATGATCAGTAGCAGAGAAGTTAAAAACACCACCGGTTCCGGCAAAACCCTTCAGGTTTTCAATGGCATCACGCACCTTTTCACGATCATTTCCACCCTCTTTAATGGCAGCGGCAAGGATGGTGATGGCATCATAGCCGTGACCGCCAAAGGTGGAGGCAGACTCATTAAATTTAGTCTCATAATCCTTTTTGTATGCCATAAGCAGTGCCTTCTGCGGGTTATCATCGGGAAGGCTTTCGGCAATAAGGAGACGTCCGGCAGGAAAGATAATGCCCTCAGCGGCAACACCTGCCGCCTGAACGTACTTGATATTTCCAAAACCATGGCTCTGAAAGAGAGGTACTTCCCAACCGGCCTGACGCATATTCTTGGCAACGATGGCCTGGGCGGGAACGATGGACCAGTTTACAACTGCCTGAACATCTTTGTTGGCCTTGATTTTGGCCACAACTGCAGAGAGATCATTGGATTTTTTATCATAGACCTCAACTTCCACAATCTCGATGCCAAACTCGGGGGCAAGTTTTAAGAGCTGCGCCTTTCCTGCCTTACCAAAACCGGTATTTCCAGCCAGAACGGCGATTTTGGAGATGCCCATCTTATTCATTTCCATAAAGATCTTCTTGGCGGCAAAAGAATCTTTCTGGGGGGTCTTAAAGACGTAAGAAGCAACGGGATTGACAATAACTTCAGCAGCACCACAAGAAATCAGCGGGGTCTTTGCCTGCTCTACGATGTTTTTGATCTTCATAGTCTCACCAGAAGTGGAGGGGCCGATGATGGCCAGAACCTTGTCCTCTTCTATGAGCTGCTTGGCAAACGAGATTGCCTTTTCAGGGCTTGCAGCAGAATCTTTGATGATAAGCTCTATCTTATTACCATTGATCCCTCCCTTGGCATTGATCTCTTTCACAACCATCTCAAGACTACGGGCTTCAGGGCCGCCAAGAAATGATGCGCCGCCTGTGACTGCAAGGATGGCTCCTACCTTAATGGTCTCAGCCATGGCAGGACCTGCCAAAAGGCTGACAGCCAGAATAGCCATAAGAAGTTTTGATGCAATTTTATTCATCTCTTTCCCCATTCAAATAAAAAGTATCTCGGCCACAACCTCCATGGTTATGGCAAACAATCATTCCAGACTCATTCTGGGATTTTATAAGGCACAGATTTCCTTAGTACTTAGGATTGTATACCCGTTACGCTGCAAAGACTCAATGGCACGATCCATATCATCAAAGCGAAAAATCAGCACCGCATTTTCCTGAGTCTTATTGACAAATGCATACATGTATTCAACATTCAAGCCCTCTTTTTCCACTGTCTTCAGTACACTTGCAAGGCCACCGGTCTTATCGGCCACCTCAACGGCAATTACGTTGGTGATCCCCACGGTAAAGCCATTGCTTTTAAGGGTTGCTTTAGCCTTTTCCACATCATCAACGATAAGGCGCAGAATTCCGAAATCCGCAGTATCTGCTACAGACAAGGCTCGGATATTAATATTATCTTCAGCCAACCTGGCGGTGATCTCCGCCAGACGCCCTGATTTATTCTCTAAAAATACTGCAATCTGTTCTACTAGCATACGCATTAACACTCCATAATCGTTCATTTATTTATAGGATAGATCACCTAAAAGACTGTCCGAGAATCCCCTCTCCCTCCACCTCTTCTTGTTTTATGAAAATGATAGTCGGAATATTACTCTATGCGCCTAAGGGAATTTCCCACGGGGCAGCTACGCCTTTTTTCATAAAATGCCACGATTTTGAACAGATAAACATAGACTTCGAAACACATTCTCCCGGACAAGCCCTAGAAATCCAATTACCATATTTGAATAGCAACTATTCCAAAAATCAAGCGAAAAAGCACCAACTGCACTAACATAATACCCTTTAATCCAAAAACGACTACCTGTCATCCGCTTGGTGCCCATCAATTTCCTATAAATTAGAATAGCACTTTTGCCATTCTAAAATCCTACGCTATTATATTTTTTTGTTACACGAAGTATCTGTCTAGAAATGAGATTTTTTGTTCTCAATTGAGGTGCGAGAAAATTTTTACCGCAACTACCCCGCAGGAAATTCCTTTGAAATTCACTCAATTCAATTAATTACCTATCCCCCTCACGTATCTTCCCCTTGTCTAAAAACCACCATCGAGTATGAATACGATATCTATAGAGCAACAAAATCCTTTAGAGTCACTGTAACCTGTGACAATTTGCCGCATTGATTAAATCTGTTTTTTGACATATTGTTAGATCATAGAGCATCCCACAATGTAATATCAGGTGATGATTGAAGTACACATCATCCTTGGTAAGGAAAATTTTAAACTACGCTATCCCACCGAGAATCAATTTTTACAGATTGATTCTTCAATGATTCAACAGGAGGAAAAAATGAAATATTACAATTCTACTATTCTAGCGGGAATCGCCCTGGGGCTTTTTTTGGTTGCCTCTCCGGCATCAGCAAAGGTAGGGGGCCAGTGTGCCACCTGTCATACCATGCATAACAGTCAAGGTGGTGCCCCAATGGCCACAGATGCCGCTGGCGCTGCCCAGGCAACTCCCAACGACGTTCTCCTCCGTAGAGGATGTGTGGCTTGTCATACAGGTACCAACGCTGGCCTCCTCGGTGGCGGCGCAACAACTATTCCTTTCGTAAACTCAACCACTGCACCCAATTATGGCGCAACTGGTACTGAAGCCTCCACAGATACTCTGGCTGGTGGTAACTTTTACTGGGTCGCCGCAGGTGGTGTTGATGCCAAAGGTCATAATGTTGCCACAGATGGTTTAACCTCCCTTGATAGTGCGCTTGGCCTTGTTCCTCCAGGATCGACTGCTCCCCTGACTGCCCAGCTTCGATGTGCCGGAGTCAATGGTTGCCATGGAGACACTTCGGCAACTAGTGACTTTGCCGCAATGAGAGGAACACATCATGCAGATGATACTACTATTGACGGAAGCACTGTCGGAAAAAGTTATCGCTTCCTGAACGGGGTACTTGGACTGGAAGACTCCGACTGGGAGTATCAGCCCACCGCAACCAGCCATAATCAGTACAAAGGTATTGATAGGACCGACGAGAGCAATCAGGTTGGAACTATTTCCTCCCTTTGCGCAAACTGTCATAATGAGTTTCATAATGGAACTGGAAACGTAGGTGGAACAAACCCCACAACCGGTACCTTTGCTAGCCCTTGGGTTCGTCATCCCACAGATTTTGACATGGGAAATGCCACTGGTACAGAATATGTTGACTATGGTGGAGTAGGAGTTAATGCCTACCAAGTCGCAGCCCCTGTAGCCAGTGCAGATGTCTCAAGTGTTGTATCCACGGTTACTTTTAATGATGACACCATCGTTACCTGTTTATCCTGTCATCGTGCCCACGGTACTCCAAATGATGACTTGCTTCGTTGGGATTACAACAACATTGCCATTGCTGGTAGTGGAAATACAGGTGCCTGCTTTGCCTGTCATACCACCAAGAATTAATCTCCGCTTCGCGGCGACAGATTAATGCCTTACAGAATATTTTCTTGTTTATTTTAAAGAGAATATTCTTGTAAGGTAATTTAGTGGCTTACTGTTTATCGTTAGTACTAATGCCTTACCCCCTTGTTTATTTATTTGAGCAGGGGGTTCTTTGTTCCCCCTATCCCATCATGAATCTTTGTATTTTCCCTCCAGTTGGATTATAAGAAGAGTTTTGAGGATGGTGGCGGTTTCATCAATAGAATGTCCTCGCTACCACATCGTTGAGGATTCCCTTTGTTGCTACAATTTTCAATCACAAAATATACTGACAGTAACCGGTGTTTTCTCTATCACCTGAAGGGAATACTTCCCTCAGTATTTTCCCTCTGTTTCGCAGTGCTCCTCCTCTCCACCAGCCTTCATGCCGAAGAGATTTCCCTCGACTCTTCATGGCAATACAACGGTTCCCATTCAGATACGTCAGATGACATCAGTAGTTACAATCAACGCTACGGTGTACAGTGGAACCCCAGAGTGACCAGGGCTATACTCTTCAACTCCAACGTAAACTATTCAAAAAACGTAACCACTGGCAATATCATCCGTGAAACGGTCTCCCCAACAGGATCACTTCAGGTTGATAATGATATCTTTTTTGCTGAAATCAGTGGAATGTTTAATCAGAGCAGGAACTCACAAAGTCATGACCAGATCAATCATAACTGGGAATCTGTCCTTGCCTCTAACTGGGATTACGACTATTGGCCCAACCTGAGCATTACCTTTGGTCAGAATTGGCTCAGCGACGGCGAAGCGATCCCCCTGACCGACTCAGCCCAAAATTGGTCTGAATTTGTTCTCAAGTGGGAGCTTGACACCTTCGAATCATACTATAGTTACTACAGCCAAATTCGTGATGATGCCGTTGAACAGAACCAATATGAAGAAACACGCCACTTTGGTCGCCTGGATTACGACAAATCGTTCTTTGAAAACAAATTTTCCCTCAACCTTTCCTCCCAACTCACTATCTCAACAACTGATTTCACCAGTTTTGCAGCAGGGACGGACGGAGTCTCAATCAAAATTGGTGCCAGCCAGACCATGGCCGGAGTGAATCCACTGCCAGTAAGCGGTAGAGTCCCCAACGCCCCTGCCCTCATGGATGGTAACACCAACAATACTGCCTTTATCATCAAACTCCATGAAGTCGCAAATATTGGTATCAAAACAGACCTTCAGGCAGTTGATTTTCTCTACGTTTATACAGGCCAAATCGACCCATTACTCCTCGCCGAAACTGGCTCACTGCGTTGGGATCTCTACTCAAGTGAAGATGGTGTCAACTGGCAGCTTGAAGCCGCCAACGCTCCCACCCAATACAACCCGGATCTTTTTCGCTATCGGGTCAGCACTGGTTCCATCGAAAGGATCTACCTCAAACTCGTTGTAACAGCATGGCCCACGACGCTTGCCATCCCCATCACCGAGGTTGAGGCCTATCGCAGCCAGGAAGGAAGGACTGTTACAGGTGGGCCCATCACCGACAAACAGGAATATACAAGGACCTTGCTTGACACCAATTTCCGCTACACCCCAACTCCCGACATCAACCTCAACTATTCTTTCATCTTTGACGACACTGTTTCTTTTCCCGGCAATGATCGACGCCGTATCTTCCAAACCGCTAATATAAATTATCTATACAGACCCTACCTTAATCCATCATTCAGTGTGAACAACACCGTTACCAACAACACATCCATTGCGGACACCAGCCAACGGACTTACGCCTTAACCATTCAATCGATATTTCTTCCAAGCCTTGAAACTACTTTTGGCTTCACTAGAAGCGAAAATGCAACAGACAATGTTCTGCAAAGCTCAAACGATGCTCTCCATCTGAATATCACAGCCGCCCTGTATCCCAACCTGGACTCTACTCTGGAACTGACCTCCAATTTCAATCAAAATGCTGAGCTTGACCGTTCATCTGACAATCTGAGCCTCCGTTGGACACTGACCAGTCGTCTTCGTAAAAATCTTTTAGTTGATTTCATTTGGGAACATGGTACCAATGGAATCAGTCTCTCTGAAATAATTAGCTCTCCACAATCAGGGGGCCAAGGTACCCTCAATATTAATTGGCGTCCCTCTGATCTGGTTTCCTTACAACTAAACGGATCCAAAGGCTACGGGGAAGCATGGTCAAGTTTTAACAACATTCTTTTTGATGCCAACGTCACCATTGTCCGTACCTCGAAGACCGCAGTTATTCTGGGATATCGAACCAGCAGTTCAGAAGGTGATACGCTCCACGGCCTCTCTGCGAACTGGAGTTGGAATCTCAGTGAATTTTTCACCATGCAATCATTAGCCAACTATATTGTAACTCAGGAACAAACAGGATGGCTTATCAATACACGCCTTACAGCCAGGTTTTAGATTATGAAAAAATTTAGTATTCTGATACTCCTCACTATTACCCTATTCGCA